>DYES01000067.1 GCA_020725585.1 Desulfovirgula sp. | reverse complement strand
CAGACGCAAGGGACTTAAAATCCCTCGGTCGTTCGACGACCGTACCGGTTCAAGTCCGGTCTCCGGCACCATTTTTTTACAGGGCCCTGCCACCCTTTACAAACCCCCGGCAAACACCTTGGTCATTTGATACTCCCTTATCCCTTCGGCCGGAAGGCGAGGGAAGCCAAATAGCCAAAAACCACTGCCGCCGTTATGCCGGCCGCCGTCGCCGCCACGCCTCCGCAAAACACGCCCAGGAGGCCTTTTTCCCGAACGCCTTCGATTGTGCCCTTGGCCAGTAAGTGGCCAAAGCCGGTGAGAGGCACCGTGGCCCCTGCCCCCGCCCACTCGACCAGCGGCTCATAGGCGCCCAGGGCGCTCAAAACCGCCCCTCCGGCAACAAACCCAACTAAAACATGGGCCGGGGTTATTTTATAGCTGGTGAGATCCATCAAAAGCTGGCCGACAACACAAATCAAACCTCCTACTAAAAATGCTTTTACAAAAATCATATTTTGAACCCTCCTGTGCCTATGCTTCGATAACCACGCCGTGAGCAATAGCCGGGATGGTTTCTCCCTGCTGAGTGCTGGTAGGGCTTAAAAGCGCTCCGGTAGCCACCCCAAACATGCGTTTAATGCGCCCCGCTTTGATTTCTTGCAGGAGGTAACCGCAGGTTACAACCGCCACGCACGCGCAACCGCTGCCCCCGGCGTGGGTGTCCTGCTCGGGCGAATAGATAATCGCCCCGCAATCTTTATAACGGCTGGCGAGATCATAACCTTTTTGTTGCATCAATTTAACGGCCAGTTCCCGTCCGTAAACACCCAGATCGCCGGTTACAAAAAGGTCGTAGTAATCAGGCTTCCTCCCCGTGTCCAGCAGGTGCCGGGCAATGGTGTCCGCCGCTGCCGGCGCCATCGCCGCCGGCATGTCCATCGGGTCCCCCTGCCCGAGATCGATTACCTTTCCGATTGTCGCGTGGGTAACCCGGGGACCCTGTCCCTGGCGGGCCAGCACCATGGCCGCCGCGCCGGTCACCGTCCAGGTGTTGTAAAGCGGGCGCTGCACCCCCTGCTCCGTGGGGAAACGATACTGTCGCTCGGCGGTGGCGTAATGGCTGGAAGAACCGATGAGAACGTATTCAGCAAAGCCTCCGTCGATTAACATGGCGCCCACAGTCATGCTTTCAAACATGGTCGAGCAGGCGCCGTATAAGCCCAGAAAAGGAATCCCCAGGTCGCGGGCGACGAAGTTGGCGCTGATAATCTGGTTTAAAAGATCTCCGGCAAGCATAAAATCAAAACTCTGGGGGGTCAAGCCGGCCCTTTCCATGGCCATCTGCATGACCTCCAGCAGCATGCGCCGCTCGGCCTTTTCCCAGGTCTGCTCGCCGTAGTAATTGTCGTCGAGAATCTTATCAAAGGTCTGCGCCAGCGGTCCCTGTCCTTCTTTTGGCCCAACGATGGTGGCTGTAGCTAAAATCACGGGTGGATTTTGAAACCAGACGGTCTGCTGGCCGTTTTTCTTCGGTGCGGCCAACGCGGGCACACCCCCTACCGGAAGAAGTAATATAAGAGCCCGATTATCCAGGCGGTGACGATGCCAAAAGCCAGCACTGGCCCGGCGATGGTAAAAAGCCTTGCGCCCACGCCCAGGACTAAACCTTCGGCGCGGTATTCCATGGCCGGAGCCACCATGGAATTGGCAAAGCCCGTAATCGGCACAATTGTACCTGCCCCGCCGACCTTGGCAATTTCATCATATAAACCCAAACCGGTAAGCAAAGCCGCTAAAAAAACCAGCGTGCTGGACATGGCCGCCCCCGCTTCCAGTTTGGACAACCCCAGATCTTGAAAAAGGTTAAAGATTACCTGGCCGATTACGCAAATCAGCCCCCCGATCAGAAAAGCCCAGAAAACGTTGCGGATTACGGGCGGGCGCGGCTTAACCTCCTTAATCATTTGCTCGTACTGCTTTTTTTGCATTTCTGCGGGCAGCGAGTCCAGATTTTGGGTCACGCGCATCCTCCTCCGGGAAGTTAGCATACCCTGCCGGACATGACTTTATGCGCAAGAATCAAAAAGGGGAAATGAAAAGCAGAGGAGAAAAAGTGTCCCTCTGCCGTCCGTGCGCTTGTAAGAGCGCATCCGGTTTTATTGTGCAGATCTTTAGCGTTACCGATGCGCAATTTTAACGTTTGCCTTGTAATCGGTCACCTGGCCGTTTTCCACGTTCGCGGTAAAGTTAACCACTTCCACTCCTACTATTTCCCCCACGGTCTTGGAAGCTTCATCTACAGCTGCTTGCACGGCGCTTTTCCAGCCGTTCGGCGACGATCCTACCAGTTCCATCACTTTAATGTGCACCACTTATTCCCCCTTCGCTATAATTGCCTTTAGTATTATGCGTAGGGGTTTAAATTTTATTCATTTCCGCTTGCTTCCAGCAGATCTTTTAATTTTTTTAAGGCCTGGCGCTCCAGGCGCGACACCTGCACCTGAGAAAGCCCGAGCCGGCGCGCCACTTCCACCTGGGTGAGATCTTCAAAAAAACGCCAGGCTAAAATTTTCCTGTCCCGCTCAGGCAGGTTGAGCAGCAGCTCCTTGACGGCCATGCGCTCAAGCAAAGGCATTTCGCCATCCGCGTCACCCTGCAGCTGATCAAGCAAATAAATAGGATCCCCCTCATCTTGATGCAATGTTTCATATATGGAAGTAGGTGCTTGGGCCGCCTCCAGGGCGCTGACCACTTCTTCCCGGGACATCCCCAGTTCCCCGGCTACCTCGCCGATGGAAGGCTCGCGGCCAAGGCGCTTAGCCAGCCGCTCCCTAATTTTCTGCACCCGGTAGGCGGCCTCCTTCACCGAGCGGCTGACCTTAATAGGGTTGTCGTCGCGCAGAAAGCGGCGGATCTCCCCCACGATCATCGGCACGGCGTAAGTGGAAAATTTCACCTCGTAGTTCAAATCGAACTTGTCAATGGCCTTCATTAACCCGATGCAACCTACCTGGAATAAGTCTTCCAGTTCATAACCCCTGTTTTGAAACCGCTTGACGAGGTTAAAAACCAGTTTTAAATTGCAGTTAATTAACCTGTCCCGCGCCCGGGGGTCTCCCGCCTGAGCTGCGCGCAGGAGCTTGCGCATTTCCTCGTCGCTCAACAGGGGAAAACGCGGCAAGTTCATTTCCGCCAGCCGTTTATTCATAAACAAAGCTCCACCTCAGTGTTCGACCTGCTCCTTGGGCCCCGAAAGACTAACGGACTTGTTCATGGTGACCACCGTACCCTTGCCAGGAGTTGATTCCACATGCAAATTATCCATAAATGACTGCATAAAGACAAAGCCTAAGCCCATTCTTTCCGGATCGGTAGAAAAGGAAGGCTCGAGAGCTTTTTTCACATTGGCGATGCCCCTCCCGTAATCAATCACCTTGAGCTCGAGGGTCCCTTCCCGAATCGTCATGATGATCGTAATAATTCCGTCAGGTTGGTTATCATAACCATGAATTACTGCGTTCGCTACAGCCTCGGAAACGGCTACTTTGATCTCCTCCAGATCGTTTAAAGTAAAGTCAAGCTGGGAAGCAAAAGCGGCAACCGTTACGCGAGCAAAAGCTACATTTGCGGCAAGACTTTTAAACTCCAGTTTTGCCTGGTTATCCATTGTTTTTCCTCCTTATCCCGCTCTGGCCAGGGCTTCCTCTTCGGAAGCATACTCATTCATCACGGTTAACAAACCCGACAAAACGAGAATTCGGCGCACCTGGGGAAGCGCCCCGACTAAAGATACTCTCCCGCCTTGCTGCTTCAGTCGTTTATACCGTCCTAAAATAACTCCTAAACCCGAGCTATCTATGAACGTAACCTTGCTTAAGTTAAAAACTAAATGATTTACTGGATTCTTTGCCAAGTTTTCTTCCAAAACGTCTCGAAAGGCATCAGCAACGCTTAAATCCACCTCTCCACGCGGCCGGACAAACAAAGTGCCCTGCCTGTATTCGAGATCTAACTCCAATATACTCACCTGCCCTTTCTATTGGATTGCTTTTTTAATCTTCTATCTCTTAATTTCTATTCCTGCTAAATGTTACCATATATTGGGTAAAAAAACAAACAAAAATATAAGGTTTCGGATTTTTTCCGAAACCTTATCGGATATGTTTAACAAGGCTTAAAGTTAGCTGGCTTCCTGGGCAAAAGTCTTTTTGTTTGTAAACCCCCAGTCACTGGCCTCGAAACACCTTATTAATCTGTTGCCAAAGGTTTGCCTTCGGCACATCGTGAGCGGCGACAAGCGGGACGCTTTGGACCTCCTGCCCGTTTTTAAACACCTTATAAGTGCCCAGCCGATCCCCCTTAGCTACCGGGGCGGTAATCCGTTCGGGGAGTTCGACTCGGGCGGTAAACCCCTGCTCTTCTCCCTTTGGCGTTACTACGATGACCCGCTCGGCAGTAACCGCGTCCACCTGGTTGAAAACGCCCTTACCTACTTTCACACTTTTCACCGCGGCCCCTTTTTCCGCCATAACCAGCGCTTTATAGCGGGCAAAACCATATTTATAAAGCCTTATTGATTCGCGGAAATGGCTTTTTGGCTCGGGAGTCCCTAAAACCACAACGATTAGCCGCAATCCGTCCTTTTCGCCCGAGGACGCCAGGCAATATTTAGCTTCATTCGTCCACCCGGTCTTCCCGACATCGACCACCGGGTACCATTTCAGCAGCTTGTTCGTGTTCCAGAGCTTAAACTTACCCCCGCGCAGATCGTATTCATACACCGAGGACAGTTTTTTAAAGAGGGGGTACTTGAGGCACTCCCTTAAGATCACGGCCATGTCGTACGCTGACGTGTAGTGTCCCTCGGCAGGCAAGCCGGTACAGTTGGCAAAATGCGTATGCTTAAGGCCAAGCTCCTTCACGCGCTGGTTCATGGCCTGTACAAAAGCTTCTTCCGTGCCGGCGATGTGCTCGGCAAGGGCCACGCTGGCGTCATTGGCGGAGCCTACCGCCACAGCCAGCAAAATCTCTTCCAGGCTCATTTCTTCGCCGGGTTCCAGGTAAATTTGCGATCCGCCCATCTCCCAGGCGTTTTCACTGGCCACCACCCGGTCGGTAAGCTTAAATTTCCCCTTCTCCACCGCTTCCACCGCCAGGAGCAGGGTCATGATCTTGGTTACGCTGGCCATGGGCAGTTCTTTGTCGGGATTTTTGGCAAATAAAACCTTGCCCGTGTACGCCTCCACGATCACCGCCCCCTCGGCGGTAGTTTCCAGGGCGGGCCGGGCGCTTTTATCTTCGGTAGATTCTTTTTCCGGCGCTTCCGGAGCGCAAAAGGCCGGCAAAACCAACCCGGACAGAAAAACACCCAGAACAAGGGCAACCGCGACGGTCGCAGCAACTGCTTTTTTCCAAAACACTTAAAAATTCCCCCTTTTGCTGTAGTATTTGAGAAAAAGGCAAAGTTATACCTGTTTATGCTGTTTTTATACCTGTTTTAGTCTTTTTTGCGTCATTTACACCTTTAACGCTGTTCAGGCGCCATTAACGGGAAGACAGCTTTTCCTGATAGTCGTAGGTCATCTTACTTATCCGGGCGATGTCTGCAAACCCTTCCTCCAAATCCCGCACGCCTTCGGAGAGGACGACTAAAAGATAAGGCCGCGAACAAAAGACCACCCCCACATCGTTGGCCACTCCTTCGTCTAAATCACCTTCTTTGTGCGCCACGACGACATCTTCCGGCAAATGTCCCGGTAGACCCGTGTGGTATATGGAATGAGCCAGGTCGTCCAGCAGGCGCTGGCCCTCCTCGGGGTGCCGCCGGACGAAATCCAGGGTGGCCTGCAGGTATACGCCCATATCCCGCGCCGTGGTCAGGTTTTTACCCCCGGGGTAGACCGTTTTCCCCCCGATTTCTCGCATAAACCGAACAAAATTATCCCGCCCCACGTGGCGGGCGAGCATGCGAAAGGCAATATTATCACTTAAGGTAAGCATGAGGGTGTGCAACGTGCGCAGCGAGTAGCGATCCCCTTCCCGGGCCGCGTAGCGCAAAATGCCGTTTCCGCCTTCATAGTCAGTGGTCTGCCGGAACGAAATCCTCGTCTTCCAGTCCAGTTTTCCTTCCGTCGCCAGGGTATTCAAATATAAAGCCATCGGCAGTTTTACCGTGCTGGCTGCCACCATAGGCCTGTCTTCATTAATTCCGAAAGCCTTACCCGAACCCAGATCCTGAAAATAAATCCCGTAAGCTGCTTTCCTGGCAGCGATAAATTCCTTGATCTGCTTCTGAAGAGGAGTGTAGTCGGGTTCTCCCTGGTAGCTGTAGACGCACCCGGGAGAGAAAGTAAGCGCAGTGAAAAAAAGGGCCGCCACAAAACAATTTTTTAAACGCACCTTCAAGCCTCCTCACTACTTAAGTCTTTTTCTCAGTCGTTTTCAATTTCTTTTTCACCGGATATTTTAAAATAATTGACCACCCCCCGATAAATCGCCAGGGCAGCTTTTGTCTGGTATTCGTCCTCTTTTAATCTTTGCTCTTCTTCCGGGTGGCTTAAAAAACCAACCTCCACAATGACCACCGGGATTTTTGCCTGGCGGCAGAGGAAAAAATCACCCGCCAGCGCCTGGCGGCCGGAATCGACCAGCAGGCTGTTGAGCTGGGGCTGAATTTGTTCGGCCAGTTTTTTGCCTTCTACTGAATTACGCTGGTAAAACACCTGGGCTCCGTACTCGGAACGGTCGGAAAAATGATTCAGATGAATGCTGAGCATTACATCTGCTTTTTCCTTCTCGGCAATTTCTAAGCGCTTTTTCAGGTCGCCAACCTTTGTCGGGTTATCCGGACCGGCCAAATCTTGATCCTTGTCTCTGGTTAAAACCACCTTCGCTCCCGCCTGCTGAAAAAAGACCACCAGTTTTTTACTTATGGCCAGGGTAACATCTTTTTCCAGGGTTCCGCTGTAGCCAACGGCTCCCGGATCAGCGCCCCCGTGGCCGGGATCGATTACCACCGTGCGACCGATCATTTCCAGGACCGTCACCGGCCGAAAAGAACCGGCGGCAGCAGCCTGACCCGGGTTTAAATTAAAAACCGACAGGAATGGAAAAAGAAACACGAATGTACTGGTGACGGCAATTGCAAGTCTGGTGGTTTTCACCTCAAGAACCGGCCTCCGCCTCAGCTAAAAGTTGCTGGCTTTGCTTTTTTTAAATAAAAACCCGGGCCTGCCAATACAGCCGACTTTCTTGCCGGGTTTTTTGCTTTTCGTCAAGGAACACCCCTATTAAGTTTTACAATCTAAGGTATTTTTATTACAGGAATTTACAAGAGGACGGCAATTGACTGTAGCAACCTGATCAGGTAACGCATACCATATATAAAACTTATAAATAGCTTGTTTCTCCGTCAATTTTATTTCATTTATTTCACCGGGGGGGACTTAGCTGATGAATACACGTGACGATCCGGCCAAAAAAGAAGAAAATCTCAAGACCAGCGCGTATAGCACCTCCGTCCAATTGGCCCAGGCCTACGTTCCCTGGCAGCGTTACGGCGTAACCTACAGCCCGCAAGAAGCGCTGGAGAAAGGGACGCTCTTTCCGGAGCTGTACCGTCCCTATCCATACTAGAGTTGAAGACTAAAGTTTAAGGAGGACTTGTCCGTGGACCCGTATCAAATTCAAATGCTTCGCGAGATACAACAACTGGAATTTGTCGCCATTGAGCTTACCCTTTATTTGGATACCCACCCCGACGAACTGGAGCCGCTTCAAGACTACAACCGGACGACCGAGCGCTTGAACCAGTTAAAAATGCAGTACGAAAGGCTGTACGGACCGCTGGCTGCCTACGGCGTTTCCACCAGCAAGGCGCCCTGGCAGTGGGCCGAGCAACCCTGGCCGTGGGACATAAATTATTAAGCAAGGGGGGGCGGACAAAAATGTGGATATATGAAAAGAAGCTGGAATATCCCGTGCGCGTCCTGCAACCCGACATCCGCATGGCCAAATATTTAATGGCTCAATATGGCGGCCCTGACAGCGAGCTGTCAGCGGCGGTGAGGTATTTGACCCAGCGCTACACCATGCCCACGAACCGGACGAAGGGCTTATTGACCGACATCGGCACGGAAGAATTGGCCCACTGGGAAATTGTCGGCACAATGATCTACCGCCTGTTAAAGGGGGTGCCCCCGGAACAGCTCCGCGGGACAGATTTAGGCGGTTATTTCACTCAACACGACAACGCGGTATACCCGGCGGACGCCAGCGGCGTGCCCTGGACCGCCGCTTATATACAGGCCACCGGTGATCCGGTAACTGACCTGCACGAGGATATGGCCGCCGAGCAAAAGGCCCGCACTACCTACGAACACTTGATCAGACTAACAGATGATCCGGGGGTTAAGGACACCCTCAAATTCTTGCGGGAAAGGGAGGTCGTCCACTTCCAGCGCTTCGGGGAAGCGTTAAACGAGGTGCAGGAGGAGTTGGCGAAGAAAAAGGTGTTTTAGAAAGTAAATGAATCGAGCAGGAGGGGGCGGCTAGCCCCCATCCTTCACACCGCCCGGCATGCGGGTCTGATTCGCGAACCTGGGGCCAGCATTTTCGTAGGAGGTGCGTAGGGGGGGTGACCTGGACCCCGTCGATACCAGCGGCTCCCCCGTTCTCTTCCACCCGTTTCAGTGCAACCCGCATATTTTCGCGGGCCACCACCTGCTCCATCAGGCGGTTACCTTGGCCTCCGGCACAGGGCTTTGTCTTGTTTCGTAAAATCGCCCTGATAAGCCAGCCTCGCTTGAGGTTCGTGTTCCTTGGCTCGGGGATTTGCCTTCGGCTTCCTTCGGATTCCGTCTCGCAACGGACACCCTTGCCATTGGCTAACGGTTGGTGCTATCAACCTCCGTTCGGGACTTTTACCCTAGAGCTATCGCCCATGCCGGGAGGGCTCCCTCTCATTACGTTGGCACTGGCCAGAAAGGATTTTTCCATCCGGGTCCATGCCAGCCCGGGGTGCGGACTGACCGTTGGCCGCGACGTAAGTGCGGCGCGAAATGTACTTGCTATAGCTCTAAAACAAGACCCGGATGGTGCCTTCGGGGATGGCTTCGCCTTGGCCGGGCAAGATGAACCCGGGAGCTGTGGAATTTATTCCGGAGGGTCGCTACTTGCCTGTACAAGGCCCCGGGCAAATTCACTGAGCCAGGCCAGGGGATCCCCACCGGCACCCAGGCAGTGCCACTGCAAGCGGGACCGCTCGTATCCCAATTCCGCGAGCAACTTTTGGAAGTGCTCTAATTGCTTCCTGACCCGGGCAGCCCCACCGGCATGACGGCAGTTCTCTTCCCCGCAGGTGATCACCGCTACCCCCAGCGCCCCCTCATCCAGAGCTTTCAGCAACCACAGCGGATCCAGCGCGCCGGCCGTGGGCAGGGAAACCAGCCGGGCCTGCCTCAGCCCCGGTATGGAAGAGATGATTTCCGGAGGCAGTCCCTGGAAATAAGCCCGCTGACAAACAAAGACGGCCAGCGGGGGGTCGGTCGCGGGACTTGCCTCGGCCGGCCCCCCTTCCCCCTCCAAAAGAGTAAGCACCTCCTGTTCCGGCAACCCTTTAAGCACAATAGCCTCCGCCGGGCAGGCCGCCGCACAGATTCCACACCCCTGGCAACCCTCCACCGAGATGGTCGCCCGTCCCTCCACTACAGGCACCCCGTAGGGACAAACCCGCTGGCAGGTGAGGCAGGCGGCGCAGCGTTCCTTAAGCACTTCTGCCCCCAGGCCACACCGCAGGCAGCGCTCCGCTTCCCGCAGGGCCTGCACCGGGGGAAACTCCAATTCCTGGACCACAAAGGAATGCCGGCGCTGGCCGGCGGGTAACACGGGCACCTCCTGCCTGGCAAAGGACGGCAAGCGGGTGCGTACCCCTTCCGGCAAATAACCGATTAGTGCCGCCTTATTGGCCGGAAGGGGCACCCCCTCCAGGTAGGCCCGCACGGCAGCGGCAGCCCGGTGGCCGCTGGCCACGGCGGCAACGGCCGGGCCGGGACCCCAGGCCACCTCCCCGCAGGCAAAGACCCCGGGCACGCTGGTTTCCAGGGTGTCCCGGTCCACCATCAGCAGGCCCCGCTCGTTAACCGCCACCTCGCTACCGGTTAGGAACGAAAGATCGGCAGCCTGCCCGATTGCCTGAATAATCATTTCCCCGAGAACAAAGGAGAGATTGCTCTCATCAAAGGTGGGGTTAAAACAACCCCGCTCAT
>DYES01000066.1 GCA_020725585.1 Desulfovirgula sp. | reverse complement strand
CCCCTGGCCTGCGCGGCGGCCCTGGCTGCGCTGGAATACATGCTGGACCACAAAGTGATCGACAACGCCGCGCGGGTGGGCGCCTATTTCAAAGAGCGCCTCGTCGAGCTGGCCGGGGAGTTCCCCTTTGTCCGGGAGGTCCGGGGACTGGGCCTGCTGCTGGGGATGGAACTAGCTATTGAAGGCGCTCCCATCGTCGCCCATTGCCGGGAGCGGGGGCTTCTGATCAACTGCGTGGACGGCCGCATCCTGCGCTTCCTGCCGCCCCTGATCATTGGAACGGAAGAGGTGGACACGGCGATTGAGATTTTAAAAGAGGTTTTCCAGGAAGCTCTGAAGCTGTGCTGACAACCCCGCGGGCTCCAAAAAACAACCAAAACCCTAACATTAATTGGATAACCAATTCTGCGATCCTTGTTAAGCTGCCACAACCGGCCCCTTCTCCTTCACAGTTTTTTGCCCGATTGGAACGGCCGCCGGAGATTTTCGCGCTTTCGATTGACACGCCAGGGGTAAAAAAAGTATAGTTAAGAAAAGAGACCAGGAAGAAAGTGGTTGGGCTGATGGAAAAACGCGATTTGCTGGCGATGCTTTTAAAAGGCGAGGATTCCTTTACTGAATTCAAAGATGAAAAAGTCCACCCGGACGACCTGGCCGCCGAAATGGTGGCCTTCAGCAATACCGAAGGGGGTACGCTCGTCATCGGCGTGTCGGACAAAGGAGAAATCCTCGGCTTAACAGACTGGGACAAAACCATGCAGCATCTCGACAACGTGGCCAGCCAGAACTGTGAGCCCGGCCGGCGCTTTTTGGATTTCGGTCAGGCGTTTAATTAAGGGAAGGTTTCCTTTCCGCGCTCTGGAAGGAACTTTCTTGCCAAAAGAGAAGTTACCTTATAGGTGATGCAAGTAAATTGAAAAGACGGCTAAATTAAGGAGGAAAAAATGGCGTTCGACGAACATGGCTTAAAAGGCCGCGATCTCCTGAGCCTGCACGATTTTACCCCCGAAGAAATCAAAACGATTCTGGATCTGGCTGATGAACTCAAAGCAAAGCAAAAAAGGGGCGAACCC
The DNA here is from genome assembly GCA_020725585.1 of Desulfovirgula sp. GTDB lineage: Bacteria > Bacillota > Desulfotomaculia > Desulfotomaculales > Nap2-2B > JAIMBK01. The sequence goes on along the minus strand of DYES01000066.1, from coordinate 11,330 downwards.
CACCCCTACCTGCAGGGCAAAACCCTGGGGATGATTTTTCAAAAATCCTCCACCCGCACCCGCGTTTCTTTTGAAGTAGCCATGTACCAGCTAGGGGGATACGCCCTGTTTTTAAGCGCCGGCGACCTGCAGCTGGGCCGGGGCGAAACCATCGCCGACACCGCCCGGGTTCTCTCCCGCTACCTGGACGGGATCATGATCCGCACCTACGCCCAGGCCGACGTGGAAGAGCTGGCCCGTTATGCGGATATCCCCGTCATCAACGGGTTGACCGACCTGCTCCACCCCTGCCAGGTCCTCGCCGACCTGCAAACCATCAGGGAACACAAGGGCGGTCTCGCCGGGTTAAAGCTGGCCTACGTAGGGGACGGCAATAACGTCTGCCACTCCCTCCTCTTTGGCTGCGCCAAAACAGGCGTGCATATAAGCGTCGCCTCCCCGGAGGGCCACCGGCCCGCCGAACGGATTGTGGCACTCGCCCGCGCCGACGCCCGGCAAACCGGCAGCCGCATCGAAATCCTCACCGACCCCGCCGAGGCCGTTCGCGAGGCCGACGTGGTCGTCACCGACGTGTGGGCCAGCATGGGCCAGGAAGAAGAAGCGGCCCAGCGGGCAAAAATTTTCGCCCCTTACCAGGTCAACCGGGAGCTGGTCCGGCACGCCAAACCCGATTTTATCTTTTTGCATTGCCTTCCCGCCCACCGCGGCGAAGAGGTAACCGACGAAATCATCGACGGGCCGCACTCGGTCGTCTGGGACGAGGCGGAAAACCGCCTGCACGCGCAAAAAGCGGTGCTCGCGCTTCTCCTCTAAAACCTTTTTTGCTTTTTATTTTGCCTGTCCGGAAAATTGCCTTCCCGTGGCTAAATAAAGAAGCAGTGCCACCGCCCCCGGGAGGGCAGCTAGAAAATACATGGCGGCGTATCCCACTGCCTGCGATATGGCGCCCCAGAGGAGGGCCCCGGCGGCAATGCCAAGGTCAAAAGCAGTGAAAAGCGTCCCGGTAGCCGCCCCCCGGCGGTAAAAGGGAACGTTTTTCACGGCCAGGGCCTGCATGCTGGGATGCACGCCGCCAAAACCAACCCCGTAGAGAACGCCCGCCAGTAAAAACATCCCCAAATGTTCAGCCCGAGAAAGCAGGAGCATGGCCGCAATGATGAAGAGGATCCCGGGAAGAACCACGATGTCATAACCCCTGCGGTCTAGCAACATTCCCGCGACCGGCCGGGTCAAACCCAGGACAACCGCGTAAACGGTAAAAAAGATGCCGACGTTCGCAATCCCTTTTTCAGCCGCATACAGGGCAATGAAAGAGACGACGGCGCCGTAGGAGGTAGTAATAAAAAAGGTTACCAGCGACGGACGCAGAGCGTTTTTTTCAAACACGGACGAACGGGCACCGGCCTGCCGGGGAGGCATTTTTCGGTACCGTACGAAACAACCAAAGAGCAAAGCCAAAGCGGCCAACCCGGTGGACGCAAAAAACAAAGCAGAAAAATTAAAACGCTCAATGATGTATAAACCCGCCGCGGGAGCAACGGCCATGGAAATGGTCGCGGCCAGGCCGAAGTACCCCATCCCCTCCCCCAATCTTTGCCTGGGCACAAGATCGGCCGCCACCGTGCCGGCGGCGGTGGAGGAGGCGCCCCACCCGAAGCCATGCAGAAGGCGCACCATTAATAAAGCCATAACCGTTCGCGTCCAGTTATAGGCCAAACAGGAAAGCGCGAACACAAGCAGTCCGAACAGATAAATCCCTCTTCTTCCGTAAATGTCCACTCCCCTGCCGACAAAAGGCCTGACAACCACTGCCGAAATGGTAAAAAATCCAATTACCAGCCCGATCTCACTTTCCTTCCCGCCTAAAAAAGCAACGTAGACGGGAAGAGTAGGCATTAATATTTGAAAACCCATGAAGGTGGCCAGGCTGGAAAGGCAGATTAAAATAAAATCCCTGGTCCATAATTTTTCTCTGCTTTCTTCTAAACTTTTTTCAAAGCTGCCCCGGGCCATAAAAAAGTTCACCCCGCCTGTTTCTTCATTTTCTCCACCAGACCTTCCAGTTCGTTTAATTTTTCCAGGATGCCTGCGTAACGATCCGGGGCCGGCCTGGTTCTCAACGCTTCCTCGAGCTTTGCCGACAGCGCGGCCAGGGCTTTGCGCACCCTTTCCTCGCTGATTACTTCCCCTGGGGTCAGCTCCACGGCCTCTCCCGGCGCGGGGATGGAAACTTGCGCGCCGTACTCTTTGGCAAGCAGCTCCGCCAGCACAGCAGAAGACCTGGTTTCGCCGTGGACCAAAAAGATCCGCCGGGGGGTTTTGCGCATGCTTGCCACCCAGGCTAAAAGCGCTTTTTGGTCAGCGTGGGCGGAGTAGCCTTCGATGCTTTTTATCTGTGCCCGCACGGCAATTTCTTCGCCGTGAATGCGGATCATTTTGGCTCCTTCTTTTAAGCGCCAGCCCTTGGTGCCCGGCGCCTGGAAGCCCACCAGCAAGACGGTGCACTCGGGGCGCCACAGGTTATGCTTTAAGTGGTGCTTGATCCTCCCTGCCTCGCACATGCCGCTGGCCGAAATAATGATCGCCCCGCCCAAGATTTTATTTAAAGCCACAGACTCGTCGGTAGTGCGGGTAAACTCTAAAACAGACATGCTTAAGGGGTCGTTGCCCCGGGCAATAAGATCTTTTGTCTCAGGGTCAAAAATTTTCATGTGCCGGCGAAAAATTTCGGTGGTCGCGACGGCCAGCGGACTGTCGATGTATACTTTCATGGGGGGAAACTTTTTCTGCATAACCAGCAAGTTGAGGTCATAAATTAAGTCCTGCGTGCGCTCTACGGCAAAGGCGGGGATGATTAAATTTCCGCCCCTCTTGTAAGTATCCCAGATTATTTCCCGCAGCAAGTCCAGGCGGTTTTCGTTCTCCTGGTGCAGCCGGTCGCCGTAAGTGGACTCCATCACCAGAAAATCCGCCTCGGACAGTAAAGCGGGGTCGTTTAGATACGGTTTATTTATATTCCCCAGGTCGCCACTGAAGACTATTTTGCTTTGCTCTTCCCCCTCCTTAACATACACCTCGAGAAATGACGAACCAAGGATGTGCCCGGCGTCTAAAAAACGCACGGAAACCTGGGGGGTCAGCCCAACCATCTCTTCGTATTCCACCGGCTGAAAAAACTGCAGGCAGTTTTTGGCGTCTTCGGCCGTATAAATGGGCTCCACCTCGGGCCGCCCGGCCCGCCTGTTTTTTCTGTTGAGACGTTCTACCTCCATCTCCTGTATGTATCCGCTGTCGGGCAGCATCACCGAACAGAGGTCGATGGTCGCAGGGGTAGCCAATATTTTCCCCCGAAATCCCTGTTTGACTAACTTGGGAATAAGCCCGCTGTGGTCGATGTGCGCGTGCGTGAGCAAAAGGTAGTCTATGCTTTGCGGCGGAAAAAGAAAGGGACGGTAATTATTTTCCCGAATATGACGGGGGCCTTGAAACATCCCGCAATCAACCATAATCCGGGCAGCCCCTACTTCTAAAACAAAGCACGAACCCGTCACTATTTGGGCCGCCCCTAAAAAACGAATGCGCATTTAAGTTTTCCTCCTGTCGGCAAGATTTGCATTACCTCTTAATTCCCTGTTTTTCATTCACATTCCTCCTTCTCCGCCGAAAAAAAGCGCGGCTTTGGCATTGGATACAGGTTTCGCCGAGCAAAGCCGCCTGTAAGGTATTTCAAACGCATCACGGGGCTGCCTCCCGGTTAACCGGGCGAAAGACAATGTGCCTTGGCGGGAGGAGATAAAAAAAGAGCCCTACGGCTCTTTCGTCAGGTTTTGGGCAATTAATTTAAGTTCTAATTTTGTTGGGCTGTTTCTAAACTGCTTCGATAAAAGAGTGGGGATGTCCTTCATAAAAAACTTGAAAATTCTTAAGCAACAATGACCGGTTAACCAGACTCTTCCTTTGCCGCCGTTTGCTTTCAGGAGCCCCCCGAACGGCTTACTACCGCCCGGACTTGCTTGAGAAATTTCGGCCGGGGCAGCAAAACCACCCGGCCGCATTTCAAGCACTTCAGGCGAAAATCCACCCCGGTGCGCATAATCTCCCACTGGTCGCCGCCGCAGGGGTGCTGCTTGCGCATTTTGACTATGTCCCCAACAAAATATTTAACCAGCATAAGGGACATCTCCTTCGAAAATTAGGCACAAAGTCTCACAGGCACAATGGCGCTAAAGGCACCGAGCTACAAAGGACAAAGTATTTTTTTTAAAGCGCCTACCGGTAATCAAACGCTCCGATAAAACGCCCGAAAACCCTTGTAAGCCATGTAGATATCCATCTTGCTGGCCACCTCGAACGGGGAGTGCATGCCTAAAAGCGGTACGCCGACATCCAGTACGTCCATCCCGTGTTGAGCCATTAAATAGGCGATCGTCCCTCCGCCCCCCTGGTCCACCTTGCCCAGCTCTCCCGTCTGCCAGACAACTCCTTCCCGGTCAAACAATCCCCGGACAAAGGCGACAAACTCGGCGTGGGCGTCGCTTGCGCCGCTTTTTCCCCGGGCGCCCGTGTACTTGCTGATCACTACCCCGTGACCCAGCAGGGGGGCGTTGTACTTATCCATCACATCCGGGTAGCTGGGATTGAGGCCGGCGGTGACGTCGGCGGAAATGGCCCGGGTGCTGCTTAAAATGCGCCGCAGGGCAAGGTCGCTGTACTGCGGCAGGCAGCGGCCGGCAAGCTCGGCGACAAAATTAACCAGAAAGACCGACTGCATGCCTGTATTCCCCGCGCTGCCGATTTCCTCCTTGTCGGCAAACAGGGCCACCGCCGTCCGGCGCGGCACGTCCTGTTGTAAGATTGCCTGCAGGGCCGTATAAACGCTTGAGCGGTCGTCCTGGCCGTAGCCGCCGATCATGCTGCGGTCAAAGCCAATGTCCCTGGCCGGCCAGGCGGGAACCGCCTCCAGCTCCGCACTGACAAAATCCTCTTCGCGGACGCCGTAATTTTGAGCAAGATGCTCTATTACCGCCTTCTTCACGCGCTCTTTAACCTCGCGCTCGGCCACTGGAAAGCCGCCGACAATTATATTCAGGGCCTCTCCGGTGATCGCCTCGCTCATTTTCTTTTCCATCTGATCTTTGGCCAGGTGCGGCAGAAGGTCGGCGATGGTAAACACGGGGTCGCCCTCTATTTCGCCAATGACCAGAGAAACAACCTGCCCGTCCCCTTTTACCACCACGCCATGCAGGGCAAGAGGAATGGCGACCCATTGATATTTCTTAACCCCCCCGTAATAGTGGGTTTTGAAAAGGGCCAGGCCGGCTTCCTCGTAAAGCGGCCTGGGCTTTAAATCCAGGCGCGGCGCGTCCACGTGGGCCCCGACAATGTTGAGCCCCTGTTCGAGAGGCTCCCTGCCCATGACGGCCATGGCCATAATTTTACCGCGGGCGCTCAGAAAAACCCGGTCGCCCGGCTTTAGCCCGCCGAAATCATGCAGAGGAGCAAAGCCGTTTTTGCGTGCGCGCTCCGTTAAAAAATCTACTGTCTCCCTTTCCGTCTTGGCCGTGCTTAAAAATTCTCTGTACCCGTCGCAAAAAGCCAGTGCTGTCCGGCGCTCCTCTTCATCCAGCCTTTCCCATACGTGCCTGGTTGCGGTATCTTTTTCCTTCTCCATAGCGTCCTTTCCTTTCCTTCTCTTCCCTTCTTTTCTTCATTTCTCATTATTTCGTGCTTCCAGTTTCTTTTTTGCCTTATTGCCTGCCGGTTTTTCTACTATTATCCCCGTGAAGACGGGAAAGCCAAACATTTTTTAATCTTTTCTTATTTTATTTTAATTATTATTTTAGTTATTATTTTAAACTACTGTCCCGATCTTGAGCGGAAGCTCGGGAAAAAGAAGTTGCAGTTTTACTAAAAATTGCCAAAAGATGGGAACTAGAGCAGACTGCTCCAGGGCACCGCCTAACCAACCTACCCGGCATCCGTCGGGAAGTGCGGAAGCCGCCGCCTGCAAGGGCACGAGGAGGGCCAAAAAAATGAGGACGAGCACTACCCCGCGCAAAAAACCCAGGATAAGGCCCCCCAGGCGATCGGCCGGCCCAAAAAAGGTCCACCGGGCGGCGTAGGCGATCATTGAACCAACCCAGCAGGTAAGCAAAGAAACAACGAAGAAAATCAGCAAAAAAGCAACTATCTCAACAAGCCTGTGCACCACCAGAGACGGAAGCTTTTCCAAGGCGCGCAAGCCGGGTTGCCCAAATTGAAAAAACAATTCCATCATTTTATTTTCTAAATGCCACTGCTTGTTGGCATACTCCGTTAAGGGAACGTAATAAGAAAAGGCCATCACCAGGCCGAAAAACAACCCGGCCAGTCTGGCCAGCCCGGCAATCAAACCGGTGGCAAACCCCCGCCAGGTAGACCAACCAATAATTGCCAATAAAACTATATCAATCCAGTTTATGGCGCCTCACCCCGCCGCAAAAAGCAAAGCAATGAAAAATTGCTGGACATTGATTGCCGGACATTGATCCATAAATCATCATAGCATACGACCAGAGCAAAAAACAAGCAAAACATAGGCTCTTTTGCCTTGCTTTCGCGGGCCGTTTCCTAACCGAATGCCGCCCTTCCGCCCTAAAAAACAAAAAGTCCTTATAGAACTGTTAAAAATTTTTTTCACCGCGGGGAAACATGTTGACTTATAATAGAAAAGTTAATATTATGTTAAGTAAAAAAGATGGCTAGTGAATGACATCACAAATTTATTAAATATTTGTTAACCGGTTATTAGATAAGTTTTAAATAAATTGTTTCAAGTAACCTCCGGCATTTTAATGAATGAAGCGGGGCAAGATTGATGAACGCACACTGGTACACGATTGTTTTCGGCCTGCTGGGCGGCATCGGCATTCTTCTTTACGGCATCCAGGTAATGGGCGACGGCCTGCAGAAAATTCTCGGCCGCCAGCTGCGTAACCTGCTGGAATCAGTGACCAAAAACCCCCTTCTCGGGGTTTTGGCCGGCATTGCCATCACTGTCCTTTTTCAAAGCAGCACGGCGACCTCCGTCATCCTGGTAGGCCTAGCCAGCGCGGCGGTGATTACGCTCAGGCAGTGCATGCCGGTGATCCTGGGCGCCGACATCGGCACCACGGTCACCGCCCAGCTGATCGCCCTTAAGTTTACCGAGCTGTCGCTGATTATCGTGGGGATCGGCGCACCCGTAGTTTTCTTCGCCAAGCAGGACCGCCACCGGCGCTTTGGACAGGCGATCACCGGGTTCGGCCTGCTCTTTTTGGGCCTGAAGATCATCGGCGAAAGCGTGCAACCCCTGCGGGAGATGCCTGCCGTCACCCAGGCCCTTTTGGCCGTCAGCCAGAACCCGTTCCTGGCGGTGATCGTGGCCGCCCTGGTGACCTTCCTGGTGCACAGCAGCGCTGCCGTTCTGGGAATTATTATGATGCTGGCCAGCCAGCACGTAATCGAGCTTCCTGCCGCCATTTACCTTATCCTGGGTGCAAACGTGGGCACTTCTTTTACTGCCCTTTTAGCCAGTGCCACTTCCCGGCGGGAAGCGCAGCGCGTGGCTTTTGCTCATTTTGCCTCCAAGCTGGGGGGAAGCGTGCTCCTTTTCCCCTTTGTACCCTGGTACAGCCTGTTTTTGTCTTCGCTCACCCCGTCTATCTCCTTTCAGGTAGCCAACGCTCACACCTTCTTCAACGTTGGCCTGGCGGCTGTTTTCCTTCCTTTCTACAAAATCGGCTGCCAGTTGCTGGAATGGCTCCTTCCGGATAAAAAGATCCCGGAGCTGGAACCAAAATACTTAAGAGAAGAGGTCATTACCGCCCCCTCGGTGGCGCTAGGACTCGCCCACCGGGAGGTTACGCGCCTCTCTGCCGAAACGCTGCGCCTGGTCATCGACGCCGACCGGGCCATGCGCGGCGGCAACGCAGATATTTTAAAACGCATCGCGCACAAGGAAAAGGTGATGGACGTTTTGTGCCGTACGGCGGTGGACTACCTTACCCGCGTCCTGCGCCAGCCTTTGAGCCGGGAAGAGTTTGAGTACGCTATGGGCCTGATCCACGTGCTGGACGACCTGGAGAAAATTACTGACGTGCTGGACCGCAACGTAAAGTTCCTCATCGAGTCAAAGCTCTCCTACGGTGTTGAATTTTCCGCCCAGGGAAGAGAAGAGCTGGCAGCCTTAAGGAGCGCGGTAATTGAACTGATGAGGATCACTCACAAGGCGCTGGTGCAGCACGATTACTGCGCGGCGGAACAAACGGTCACCAGGCAGCCGAAGATCGCGGCTCTGGTCCGGGAGTTAAGGCAAAAACACGTGCACCGCCTGACCGAAGGAATCAAAGAGACAGAGGCCACCAGCAACCTGCACTTAGAGCTGCTCAACAGCTACCACCAGATCAGCGAACTGATCCGGGACATTGGCTTTACCATTATGGAACAGCTGGCCAAGGGGAAAATATGCCTGACCCCTTCCCGGGGGGCCGGGCGCTCTGCAACAGAGGGGAACGAAGAGCAGGATAAGCCCGCTCAAAAGGCCGGCGAGGCAGTCCAAACCGGCTAGGAAATGGTCGAAAAACCTTCTGATGAACAAGAGGGCGGCCTAAAAAAGCTCAAGAAAGCGGGTGGAGATCTCGCCCCGGCGGAAAAGAGGGTGGCCAAGCACCCGCTGGTGAAAAGAAAGGTTGGTCTTCACGCCCTCGATGGTAAATTCTACCAGGGCGCGCTGCATCCGGGCAATGGCTTCCTCCCTGCTCCAGCCCCAGGCGATCAGCTTGGCGAGCAGGGAATCGTAATGGGGCGGGACCCGCCAGCCGGGATAGGCGGCGCTGTCCAGGCGCACCCCCGGCCCGCCCGGAGGGAGGAAAACTTCGATTAATCCGGGCGAAGGGGCGAAGCCGCGCTCCGGATCTTCGGCGTTAATCCGGCACTCCAGAGCCCAGCCCCGGACCCGGACGTCTTCCTGGGCAAAACCCAGCGGCTCCCCGGCGGCCAGGCGAATCTGCTCTTTAATCAGATCGATCCCGGTAACCATTTCCGTGACGGGGTGCTCCACCTGGACGCGGGTGTTCATTTCAATGAAATAAAAGTTCTGCTCCCTGTCCAGAAGAAACTCCACTGTCCCCGCATTGGCATAGCCCACGGCCCGCGCAGCCTGCAGGGCCGCTTCCCCCATTTCTCGGCGCAGCTGGGGAGAAAGCGCCAAAGAGGGGGCTTCCTCGATCACCTTCTGGTTGCGCCGCTGCAGGGAGCATTCCCGCTCTCCCAGGTGGATCAGATTGCCGTAACGATCCCCCAGGATCTGAAATTCGATGTGGCGCGGTTCTTCCACGCATTTCTCCAGGTACACCTGCGCCTGGCCAAAAGCCGCCTGGGCTTCTGCCTGGGCCGTCTGCACTACCCGGATCAGCTCTTCCGCGTCCCGGGCCGTCCGCATGCCCCGGCCGCCCCCGCCGAAAGACGCTTTGACCAGCACCGGGTAGCCGATTTCTTCCGCCGCCGCCAGGGCATCTTCCGCCTCCCGGAGCGCCCCGCGAGAACCGGGGACGACGGGTACGCCGGCGCGACAAACAATTTCCCGGGCCGCGGCTTTATCGCCCATTTTTTCCATGGCCGCCACCGGGGGGCCAATGAAGACCAGGCCGAAACTCTCGCAGGCTTCCGCAAATACCGCGTTTTCCGAAAGAAAGCCGTAGCCCGGGTGAACGGCCTCGGCGCCGGAGAGCAGCGCCGCACTAATAATATTGGTGATATTGAGGTAACTGCGGGACGCCGGCGCCGGGCCGACGCAATAAGCTTCGTCCGCCAGGCGTACGGGCAGGCTGTCCCGGTCCGCTTCGGAATAAACGAGCACCGTTTTAATGCCCATCTCCCAGCAGGCCCGCATGATCCTAAGGGCGATCTCCCCCCGGTTGGCAATCAGTATTTTCTTAAACATAATGCTCTTCCTCGCCAAACACCCTACTTTTCGCGAATTAAGAACAGGTCCTGTCCATACTCCACAGGCTGGCCGTTTTCCACCAAGATCTTGACAATCTCCCCGGCTGCCTCGGATTTAATTTCATTCATCAGCTTCATGGCCTCAATAATGCAGAGCACCTGACCTTTTTGGACGACGTCCCCCACCCGGACAAAAGGTGGCGCATCGGGAGCAGGAGCACTGTAAAAGGTCCCCACCATGGGAGACTTGACGGGGGTAAGGCCGGCAGTCTCCGGCATTTTTTCCGCAGCCGGCACTGGCTGGCCGGCATTTTCCTGCACCGGCGGGGGCAGGAAAGAATCCTCTTCTGCCGGCAATGGTCCTTTTACGAGAGCCTTTCTAATGGCCACTTTCACTCCCCCGCTATCCAGAGAGAGCTCGGCAATAGCCGTCTGGTCAATTAGTTTGATGAGCTCTTTAATTTCCTGTAAATTCATACTGCCATCCTCCTCAAAACCGGCCTTTTGCTCCCGGGTTCCTGTAGTACAGGACGCGTTATTTCCCGACTGAGGCGTTGGCCGGTTGCGGTTTTCGAAAAATTTTTTCGCCACCTGGGGAAATAAAGCGTAAGAAATGAAATCTTCTTCCGATTCCGCCAGATCCTTGATCTCTTCTCTTATTTTATCCATTTTCGACGCCAGTAAATCAGCCGGGCGACAGTTAATGGGTTTTTTATCTCCTAATATTTTCCGGGCCACTTCGGGATCAATGGGGGCCGGGGGCCGGCCGTAGAACCCCTCCACGTAAACCCTGACCTCTCCGGGAACAAGCTTGTAACGTTCCCCGGTCAGGACGTTAAGCACGGCCTGGATGCCTACAATCTGGCTGGTGGGAGTAACCAGGGGAGGGTAGCCCAGCTCCGCCCGCACCCGGGGAATTTCTGCCAGCACTTCCGGCAGGCGGTGGAGAGCCTTCTGTTCCTCCAGTTGACTCACCAGGTTGGAAATCATCCCGCCGGGCACCTGGTGCTCAAAGACCTGCATATCGCTAAGGCGGGTCACTCCCCGCGCGTATCCAAGGCACTTACGTAAGTCTTCAAAATAGGCAGCAATCTCAAAAAGCAGGCCCAGATCCAGCCCGGTATCGTAGGGCGTGCCCTGTAACGCTCGCACCACCGTTTCAACTGGCGGCTGGGAAGCGCCAAAAGCCAGCGGTAAGGAGGCAGTATCCACCACATCCACTCCCGCCTCGGCAGCTTTGAGATAAGCCCCTAGAGCCAGACCGCCAATGTAATGGCTGTGCAACTGCACCGGCAACCCAACCCGTTCCTTAATCAGCTTAACCAGTTCGTAGGCCTTGTAAGGGACAAGCAGGCCGGCCATATCCT
>DYES01000065.1 GCA_020725585.1 Desulfovirgula sp. | reverse complement strand
TTCTGGGTGGCCCGCATGATTTTTAGCGGCCTGGCCTTTATGGAAGACGTGCCTTTCCGGGAGGTGTTTGTGCACGGGCTGGTGCTGGACTCCCTGGGGCGCAAAATGAGCAAGTCTTTGGGCAACGGCGTGGACCCCATCGACGTCATCGAAAGCCACGGGGCGGACAGCCTGCGCTTTATGCTGGTGACGGGGAACACCCCCGGCAACGACCTGCGGTTTCATTTTGAGCGCCTGGACGGGGCGCGCAACTTTGCCAATAAAATCTGGAACGCTTCCCGGTTCGTTTTAATGAATTTGCAGGATTATCAACCGGGCCGGCGGCCCTCTCCCGATTCCTACACATTGGCCGACCGCTGGATTTTAAGCCGGCTGCAGGCTGCCATTAGGGGGGTTACCGCCAATCTCGAGGCTTATGAACTGGGCGAAGCCGCGCGCGTTATTTATGAATTCACCTGGGATGAGTTTTGCGACTGGTACATTGAAATGACCAAACCGGTGCTTTACGGGAGGGATGCACCAAAAAAGCGCGCCGCGCAGCATGTCCTGGCGACGGTTTTAAAAAGCACCCTGGAATTGCTGCACCCGTTTATGCCTTTTTTAACGGAGGAAATCTGGCAGCGCCTGCCGAACCGCGGCCAGACCATCATGAAAGCGCCCTGGCCGGCCGAGGAGCCGGACCTGGTAGATCTCCGGGCGGAAGGGCAGATGGAGGTGCTCATGGAAATTACCCGGGCGATTCGCCACCTCCGCAGCGAAATGAACGTTCCCCCGGGCTCAAGGGCAAAGGTGCTTGCGGTGGTGCCGGGGGAAGAAACCAGGGGCTTAATCGCCCGGTGGGGAGGCTACATTCAGGACCTGGCCCGCTGCGAGCTGAAGGTAACCGCGGAATTGGAGCAAAAGCCCGAACAGGCCGCGCACGCCGTGGCCAAAGGGGTAGAGATCTTCGTCTCCTTAAAGGGCCTCATTGATCTCGATAAGGAAATCAGCCGCCTGGAAAAGGAGCTGGCCCAGATCCAGAAAGATCTCTTCAGGGTGCAGGGAAAGCTGAAAAACGAGAACTTTTTAAATAAAGCCCGTCCCGAAATAATCGAAAAGGAGCGGGTAAAAGAGACGGAGTTGTTATCCGCCAGGGCGGCCCTGATCAAGCGGCTCTCTTTATTGAGAAATTCCGCGTAAAAACGCCCACCCTCTTCGCCACCGGCGAAAAGGGTGGGCTGTTTTCGGGTGGGCCTGTTTTTCGTTGGGGCTGGCGCCGCGCCTATTTTTCTTCCCATTTAAAGATATCGCCAACCTTTTTAATCTGGTTCACGTGCGTGGTCAGCTGGTTGGCCAGCGCCGATACTTCCTGGCAGCTGGCCGCCGCCTGTTGTGCTACGGCGGCAATAGCCTCCACGCCGCTCACCATTTGTTCGTTGGAAGCCGCCTGTTGTTGCGAAATGTCGGCCAGCTGTTCAATGCTGGCGAGAGTGTGCGTGATTTGCTGCGCGATCTCATGAAAAGCGCGTTGCACTTCTGCCGACAACTCCAGGCCGTCTCTGACGGCAGAAACGCTCTCGGCTGTGGAGGCCTGAATATCGGTGACCAGCTGGGTTATTTCCTGGGTGGCTTTTGCGGAATTTTCGGCCAGACGGCGCACTTCCTCGGCCACCACGGCAAAACCGCGGCCGTGTTCCCCGGCGCGCGCCGCCTCAATGGCCGCATTTAAGGCCAGCAAGTTGGTCTGGGCGGCAATGTCCTCAATTAATTGCAAAAATTGAACGATTTTAGAAGAATTTTGCTCCAGGGAAGAAGTTTTTTCGTGGATTAAATTCATTCCGGTGATGACTTTTTCTACCACCTGCCTCCCCTGCCGGGCAATTTTCTCGGTTTCACGGGCTTTTTTTGCCGTTTCCTGGGCCCGCTCCGCGGAATGACGGGCGGAACTGGCCAGTTCTTCAATGTTTTCCAGGAGTTTTTGGATCTGGCCGGCTTGTTCCTGGCTCCCCGCACTGATCTGTTCCGTGCTGGCGGTGATCTGGGCGGCGGCCCGGACCAGCTCCTCGGAAGTTTCCTTCACCATGCCGAGCCACTTGCGTACGCCTTTAAGTACCTTGCCTGTGTTTACCAAAAGATGTGTTACTTCCCCCCAGCCATAGTCGCGGGGCTCGATGATTGCCGAGAGGGATCCTTTGATTGCCTTGTCCGTTTCGCGAATGCCCAGATTAAGCGTTCTTTGCAAAGGTGTAACCAAAAGATAGGCGCCTAGCGTGGCCAGCAATACGCCACCGGAGGCAAAAACGGCTGCGATCGGCCAGGAGTTCTTGCCCAGCCAAAAGCCTCCCAGGGCTGCCGCCGCGGCCAGAAGAGCAAGGGCGCCGTTTAAAAACACCAGCTTTCTTCTGAATTTGCCCACATTTTAGCCTCCTTCCAGACGGCTCTTCTAATATTGATCAATCGACAGGTTTTTGGAAACTTGAAGGATAAAAATTACTTTATTCTTTTCAAAGTTGCCATGTAGGATTTTGCGCGTGGCCGTCAAAATATAAATGGGGAAAAATTGCTGGGCCTTTTTTGGGAAAAACTTTCGGCCTGTGTTTTCGGGGGAGGACTGCATTTGCGGTACGAAGAAGCTATGGAATATTTGCAAAATCTGACCAAATTTGGCTTTAATTTTGGGCTGGACCGCATTCGCGAGCTGCTGCGAAGATTGGGCAACCCCCATTTGCCTCTTTCAGTCATTCACGTGGGCGGGACCAACGGCAAAGGAAGCACGGTGGCCATGATTACCTCTATTTTGCAGGCTGCGGGTTATAAGACGGGCGCCTTTACCTCCCCCCATTTACACAGTTATACCGAACGTTATACTATAAATGGAAAGCAAATCCCCCGTCGGCAGGTAGCCCGGTTAATTGCCGGCTTGCGCCCGCATTTAGAGAGCATGGTGGCCCAAGGCTTTGAGCATCCCACGGAATTTGAAGTGAGCACGGCCATGGCCTTTCAGTATTTTTTCGAGAAGCGGGTAGATTTTCTGGTTTTGGAAGTCGGGTTGGGGGGCGCCATCGATTCCACCAACGTAGTGCCGCACCCTTTGGTCACGGTGATTACCAACGTGGCCATGGACCACATGGATTACCTTGGGAATACAATCACCGAAATAGCCTCTGTCAAAGCGGGGATTATTAAAGAAGGGGTGCCGGTGGTCACCGCCGCCGGCGATCCGGAGGCGCTGGCGGTAATCCAAAGGGTTGCCCGGCAAAAAGGGGCCCCCTTAATCAGAGTATTAAGCGGGCCCGCCGGGGAGGGATGGGAGGGTCCTTTTGTCCGGCAGGTGACGTACGAAGGGGAGCGATTTTCCCTGGCCGGGCAGTACCTGACTGTGCGGGGGCTAAAGGATGACTACGAAAAGCTTTTTTTGTCTCTTTTGGGGCGGCACCAGCTGATCAACGCAGCCACCGCCGTGGCTGTTGCAGAGCTCCTCCTGGAAAAAGGATACAGAATCACCCGTGATGCTTTTTACGCGGGGCTTGCGAATACCTGTTGGCCCGCCCGCCTGGAAGTTTTCCCGGGCGAGCCGCCGGTCGTCATTGATGGCGCCCATAACTACGACGGCGCCAGATCCTTGCGTCGGGCGCTGGATGATTATTTTCCCGGCAGGGGAATAATACTGGTATTGGGCATGCTCGGCGACAAGGAACGCGCCAGGGTGGCGCAGGAGCTCGTTCCCCGGGCGAGGGCGGTGATCGTGACCAGGCCCAACAGCCCTCGCGCCCAGGACTGGCAAACTATGGCCGGCGAAGCGCAGCGTTATCTTCAAGAGGTATATGCCATCGAATCAATAAAAAATGCCCTGGCGAAGGCTTTTCAGATTGCCCGCCAGAATGAGGTTGTTTGCGTTACCGGTTCTTTATATATGGTGGCGGAAGCAAGGGAAATTCTTCTTCTGGGCCGTCAGAGCAGGAGGAAAAAGAGATGCTGTTTGAAATCGCGGTCTTAATCACCAGCCTGGGGGTAATTCTGGTCTGCGCCGGCTTTTTTACCAACGGAATCGAGTGGTTCGGGCGTAAATTATGTTTAAATAAGGGGACAATCGGAAGTGTTTTGGCGGCGGTGGGTACGGCCATGCCGGAAACAATCATCCCTTTAATTGCCATTTTGCTCGCCGGCGGGGAGGTGGGACACGCCATCGGGATCGGCGCCATTTTAGGCGCCCCGTTTATGCTAGGTACGCTGGCCATTTTTTTAAGCGGTGGGGCGGTGCTGGTCTTTCAGAAGAGCCGGGAGGGCTGTTCCCGCATCATACCGGAGAAGTCCGTGATCCTCCGCGACCTCCTTTTTTTCCTGGTGGTCTATACGTTGGCTGTTTTGGCCGCCTTTCTGCCCGCCGCCTTAAAGTATTTGGTGGCGGCGGGGCTGGTGTTGGCCTACGCAGTTTTTGTTTACAAAACAGTTACGGGGGAGGAGGGGCCCGCGGAGGAATGTGCCCAGGAGCCTCTTTTGGTTGCCCGCAAGCTGGCGAACCCCCCGCTTTTTCTGGTGGTTGCCCAGGTGGTTTTATCTCTGGGGGGAATAATTGTAGGGGCCAAGTTTTTTGTGGACGGGATCACGCGTCTGTCCAGTCTATTGGGAGTGCCGGCGTTTATTTTTTCCCTGATTATTGCACCTTTGGCGACGGAAATGCCAGAGAAGTTTAACAGCATTATCTGGCTCCGGCAGAATAAAGACACTCTAGCGCTGGGCAATATTACCGGGGCGATGGTTTTTCAAAGTTCCGTCATTCCGGCCATCGGAATCGTTTTAACCCCCTGGATCTTGACCGAAGCGGCCTTGTTCAGTGCTTTGCTTGCCCTGCTCTCTTCGCTGGCTACTTACATTTTTTTGCGGCGTTTTGGCTACCTGGACGCCCGTCTTTTGGTAACATACGGCGGGGTATTTTATGTGGTTTTCCTGGCCGCGGTGTTTTCGGGAATAATTGCCTAGGCAAGATGGGGGCCTTGCTGAGGAAACACGCGAACCGGAACCTGTTTCGCCGCAGGGTGAAAAAGGGCACAAGGGCCAAGAAATTACCGGGTGAGCTAGAAAAATTAACGGCTTGTCACCTAAGGTAGAAAATGATAAACTAAAAGTTGAAAAATTACTATGTTTTAGGTGAAAAAAATGGCTAAACCGTATAAACAATCGAGAAATCCCTGGATTTTGCTGTTTCTTCTTTTTGTCGGCGGACTGGCTGGCAATGCCGTAGCGTACGTTTTACCGCCCAGTCTGGGTGCGCTTAAGGCAATCAGCTCAATCGGGCTAAGTCCCGCCACGCTGGACATCCATTTTCTGAAGTTTACCTTTGGCTTAACCATGGACGCAGGGATCTTGACGGTGATTGGTTTTCTATTTGGGTACCTCTTGTATCGAAAAATTTAAAGCGCTTTAGATCTGAAGAAAAAGGCAATGTTTTCTTCTTTGAAATATAATGCATTATTTTTTTGTAAATATTTCATAATGTATCATAATGTATCAAAAATTTCTAACCTCTGACGTTCGACGACTGTCAACTGTTTTGGGAGGGGAAGATTTGCTTCCCGTTTATTTAGCTTCCGCCTCTCCCCGCCGGCATGTGTTATTAAAACAGTTAGGCGTGCCTTTTTCTGTTCTAACCTGTCCGGTGGAGGAAGAATTAGACGAAGGGCTCCCCTGTCCCCGGCAGGCGGAGGTTTTGGCAGAACGAAAGGCAAAGGCCGCTGCCGAAAAGATAACTAAGGGCCTGGTGATCGGCGCTGATACGATGGTGGTCTGCGGGGGTCGGGTGCTGGGCAAGCCCACTCACGCCGCTCAGGCGGCGGAGATGTTGAGCCTGTTGCAGGGGAAAGAACACGAGGTTTTCACCGGACTGGCCATTGTTCAAAAGCCCTTTGAGCGCATAGCCGTAGCTCATGAGCGGACAAGGGTAAAATTTAGGCCCTTGACGCCGGATCAAATTAAACGCTACGTGGCCACTGGAGAACCGATGGATAAAGCAGGAGCATACGCGGTTCAGGGGTTAGGGGCTATTTTTATTGAGCGCCTGGAGGGATGCTATTTTAACGTGGTCGGCCTGCCGTTGGCGCTTTTAGCCCGGCTCTTGCAGGAATTCGGCGTAGACGTCTTAGAGATAAATCGGCGCCCATAGGAGGAGAAAATTTTTTGCCTTCTCTGGAATACCGTTTAACCATCAAGGACATGCCCGTGGATTTACGGCCCCGCGAGCGGCTGTTGCGGGATGGAGCACAGTCTTTAACCGATGCGGAGCTGCTGGCCATTTTGCTGCGCACGGGCACGGCTGCGGGTACGGCGCTTGACCTGGCCGCCGTTGTGTTGACCCATTTTCACGGGCTGCGGGGTCTGGTTCAGGCCAGCGTGGAGGAATTGGGCGAAATTAAGGGGGTGGGTCCGGCGAAAGCCGCCCAGATAAAAGCAGCGTTGGAACTGGGGAAAAGGGTGGCGACGAACACTTCCCAAGACCGGGCGGTGATTAAAACGCCGGAAGATGCGGCCGGCCTGGTGATGGAAGAAATGCGCCACCTTGACCGGGAACATTTTCGGGCTCTGTTGCTGAACGCCAAAAATCAGGTGATCGGCCAGGAGATTATTTCCATCGGTACCCTTAATTCTTCGGCAGTGCACCCCCGGGAATTGTTTAAAAATGCCATCAAGCGCAGCGCCGCGGCGATCATTTTAATCCACAATCATCCCAGCGGCGATCCCTCACCGAGCCGGGAAGATCTGGAAGTGACCCGGCGTTTAATTGAGGTGGGGCACATTATCGGCATCGAAATTCTCGACCATTTAATTATTGGTGACAACCGGTTCAGCAGTTTGAAGGCAAAGGGCTTCATGTGATTTCCTGTAATTCTAGAGCTTAGAAAGGAGAGGGGAACATTGCGGATTGGCTTGTTCTCCAGAGATATGGGTATAGATTTGGGAACCGCTAATTCTCTGGTCTATGTTAAAGGAAGAGGAATTGTTTTGCGGGAACCGTCGGTGGTGGCGATCGAGCGAGATAGCGGCCAGGTGCTGGCGGTAGGTGAAGAGGCCAAGCAGATGATCGGCCGCACGCCGGGTAACATCGTGGCCATCAGGCCCATGAAAGACGGCGTGATTGCCGATTTTGACGTTACCCAGAGCATGATTAAATACTTTATTAACAGGTCCTTGCGAAACCGCACTTTCCTTATCCGGCCCCGGGTGGTTGTTTCGGTGCCCTCCGGCGTTACACCGGTAGAAGAACGGGCCGTGCGCGAGGCCGCCCTGCAGGCGGGCGCCCGGGAAGCCTACCTGGTCGAGGAGCCCATGGCGGCGGCCATCGGGGCTGGGCTTCCCGTCCACGAACCGACCGGCAACATGATTGTGGATATAGGGGGCGGAACTACGGAAGTGGCGGTAATTTCCCTGGGCGGGATAGTGACCAGCACTTCTATCCGCATTGCGGGGGACGAGATGGACGAAGCGATTATCCAGCACATTAAAAAAACATATAATTTAATGATCGGCGAGCGCACCGCGGAAGAAATTAAAATCGAAATTGGCACCGCTTATCCCCAGGAAGACCTGGGCACCTACGATGTGCGGGGAAGAGACCTGGTTACCGGCCTGCCCAAAACAGTGCGCGTTACTGCCGACGAGATTTACCGGGCGCTGGCGGAGCCGGTTACGGCTATTTTGGAGGCGATTAAAAACACTTTGGAGCAGACCCCGCCCGAGCTTTCCGCCGATATCATGGACCGCGGAATCGTTATGGCCGGCGGCGGCTCTTTGCTCAGGGGTCTGGATCAGCTGGTCAGCGAGCAGACGGGAATGCCCGTCCACGTCGCCGACGAACCTCTTTTATGCGTAGCCTACGGCACCGGACGCGTTTTGGAGAATATTGACATTTTGCGCCGCGTGTTGATTCAGCCCAAAAAACTGGCTATAGGTTAGGTGGGTGATGGTGCCTCGATCAAGGAGGTCCGGCAAGAGAGTTTTCTTTTTCATCATTTTTATGCTGGCTTTTTTACTGCTCATGAAAAGTACAGATCTAAAAAAAATTGGAATGTCGCCTTTGGAGGGAGCTTTGCGGGATGTTTTTGCCCCCCTCCAGAAATTTTCCGTAACGGCCACGCGCTGGCTGGAAGGCAAGCTGTCTTTGCCCATTGCCTTAATTAACGCTACCCGGCAAAATAAACAATTAACCAGGGAAGTAGCGGAGCTCAAGGGGCGCCTGGTGGAACTGGAGGAGTGCCGCTTAGAAAATGAGCGCTTAAAAAAACTTTTGGACTTTCAAACCAGACTGCCGGGAGATTTCAAAGGAACCTCCGCGGCGGTTATTGGCCGCGATCCGGGGAACTGGTTTCAAACCATTACTTTAAACAAGGGTTTTCGGCAAGGTGTCCAGGTAAATATGACGGTGCTTGTCCCGGAAGGGCTGGTGGGCAGGGTGGTGAAGGTAAGCGCCAATACGGCACAGGTCATGTTGATTACCGATCCCCGCAGCGCAATCAGCAGCCTTGTTCAAGAAACCCGCTCCCCCGGTATTGTGGAGGGGACGTCCGATACCTCCGGACGCCTCCGGATGATTCACATTCCTTACGATATATTTGTCCGCAGGGGCCAGACGGTGGTCACTTCCGGGCTGGGGAGTTTATTTCCAAAGGGCGTTGCCGTCGGGCAGATTATGGATGCCAAAAAGGACCCCACGGGTCTCTTTTATAATGCTACGGTGCAACCCTTTGTGGATTTTAACCGGTTGGAAGAGGTGTTTATCATTACCGAACTGGCCGGTGAGCTGCCGGAAAAGACCGGGGATCGGGAATCAGGAAGCTAAAAGGCGGTTGGCGATGCGGATAACTGTTTTCGGCATACTCGTCCTGGCTACGTTTATCCAGGTTACCGCGCTGGAGTCTGTGCGGCTGTTCGGGGTAAAGCCCGACCTTGTTTTAATTTTATTAATTTTTTATGCTTTTCTTCGGGGTACTCGGGAGGGCTCCTTCTGGGGCTTTGTAGCCGGATTCCTCAAAGATGTGGCCACAGGGGGTTACTTTGGCTTAAACGCGCTGGATCACCTGGCCGCCGGCTACCTGGCGGGGTTGATGCAAACGGTTTTGTATAAAGATAATCCCTTTGTGGTGGCGACTATCACGCTGTTGATCTGTCTTTTTCAGGGTTTAATTCATTACCTGCTCCTTTTTTACCTGGGTATTTTTATTTCTCCGGGGGTGGGGCTAGGGAAAATTATTTTTTGCGGTTCTGTTTATAACGGCGCAGTCGCTTTACTTCTGTACAGGTGGTTTTTCCGGACGTACACGAGGGTTTACCCGTAACCTTGGGGGAAAAGCGATGGAACACAAAAAGCTGGAAAGGAAAATGCGCTTTTTTTTAGCCCTGGTCGCTGGGGCTTTTTTGGTGCTTGTTGTTCGCCTCGGCTTTTTACAGCTGGTGGAGGCGGACAAATACCAAACCCAGGCCCGCCAGAACCACCAGCGCTTAATTCCTATCACCGCGCCCCGGGGGGATATCCTGGACCGCAACGGCGAGCGGATCGTGGGCAACAGGCCTGTGTACACGGTTTCTGTGACTTACCTGGGCTTGAAAAATACGGACCGCATCGTGAATACGCTGGCCAATTTGCTGGTGGGAGAAAAAGCCTACGAAGGAATGGATGTCGGGCAAATTAAAGCCCGCATCCAGGAAAAGATGCAGGCCAAAAAGCTGAGGTTATATGAACCCGTCCACGTGGCCGTAGGGGTGAGTCTGGAGGCGGTGGCCAGAATTGAGGAGCACCGGCTGGATTTGCCCGGCGTGGTCATTGACGTGCAGCCCGTACGTGACTACCCTTACGGAGACTTGCTGGCCCCTGTGCTCGGCTACGTAGGAGAAATCGAGAAGGAACAACTGGAAAAGCATAAGGATAAAGGTTATCAAATGGGGGATAATTTTGGCAAGACGGGACTGGAAAGACAATACGAGGAGTTCTTAAGGGGGAAGAGGGGGGCCAGATTAGTGGAGGTGGATGCCCTGGGCCGCCCGGTGCGGGACCTGGGGGTGGAGGCTCCGACGCCTGGAAACAACCTCGTCCTGACTGTTGACCACCGTCTGCAGCGGGCGGCCCAGGATGCTCTTGCCAGGGGCATCGCCAACGCCGTGACCGTTGGGAGGGCAAAGGTGCCGAAAGGAAAAACCTTGTCAGCGGCGGCGGTAGTTCTGGATGTGCGCACCGGCGAGGTTCTCACCATGGCCAGTCTCCCTTCTTACGACCCCGCCGTATTTGCCCGCGGGGTTTCCAGCAAGGAATACCAGGAGCTCATTAAAACCGGCGCCCTTAGAAATCACGCCATCGAAACAACCTATATTCCCGGTTCCACCTTTAAAATGGTCACTGCTACGGCCCTCTTGGAGGGAGGCATCGTCAGGCCGGAGACGACGATTTTCGATCCCGGCTATTACAAGACCCAGAAGGACTGGAAGCCCGGCGGGCACGGTCGGGTGGATATACGAAGGGCGCTGAAAGTTTCCTGCGACACCTTTTTTTATATGTTTGGCGCACAGGCCGGGCCGGAGCTGATGGGCAAGTACGCCCGGGAATACGGCCTGGGCGAAAAAACCGGCATTGACCTCCCCGGTGAAGAACAGGGGCGGGTGCCGACGCGGGAATTAAAGAAAGAACTCCATCCCAATGATCCATGGGAATCCAGGTGGCACGAGTACGACAGCACGAATATGGCCATTGGGCAGGGGGAGAATAAATACACGGCCATTCAGCTGGCTAACTATATGGCGGCGATTGCCAACGGGGGAAGTTTGTATAAACCGTACATTGTCAAAAAGATTATTTCTCCCGACGGCAAGACGATGGCCAGTTTTGCTCCGCAGTTAGCCCGGAAGATAAGTGTGTCGGCCCAGACTTTGAAAATTATCCAGGAAGGCATCCACATGGTGACTTTACCTCCTGACGGGACCGCCGCCGCCGTTTTTGCCGGGGCTCCTTACCGGGCGGCGGCGAAAACGGGCACTGCCGAGGTAGGGGATGCGGCCGGCAACAAGCACGCTCTTTTCCTTGCCTACGCGCCCTATGAGCATCCCGAAGTCGCTGTGTCGGTAATTATTGAGTACGGCGGAATGGGCAGCGGCGTTGCCGGTCCGGTGGCCAGGGAAATTTTAGACGCCTACTTTATCTTGCAAAAATGCCCGGAGGCGAAAAGCCTGGAGGAAGCAAAGGGCCGGATCGCCAGAGAAGAGGAACCGCAGCCTTTTCCGGGACCGGAAACGGAGCGGCAGCAGGTTCACGAGCAGCGGACGACAGAGCCCCTCCGGTCTGGGGGGCCAAGAGAAACCCGGCCGAACGTTGAACGGTTGGGAGGTTCTGAGTCCGGCGAAGGGCGGCAGCCGCAATCTTTGCCGGAACAAGGGCTTTCCGGCTCTCAGCCGCCGGAAAAACCGCCTGAGCAGCCGGACCAGGGACAACCGCGGCAACCGCAACAAAGGCCGCCGGAACAAGACGGCCAGAGGAAGCCGCCGGCACAACTGCCGCCGCCTGGGGAGCGCTTTCCCCTGATCCCGCCCCTGCCTACGCAACAAAACGAGTAAAATCTAGTTAAAAACCCTTTATTTTTATTTATTGTTAGCAGGATTTGGTTTTTTTTTGTAGAACTTATCATAAGTGTATTGCGAGGAGAGGTTAGCCTTGGCCACGGAAATCAAAAATAGCCCCCCCGAGCCATGGTTTAAAAAGGCGCGCAGGCCCAAAGAAATCGATGAAATGATTGATGAAAACACCATCCTGGTGCGGCGAACGCTTCGCTCGGGGCAGAAGATACATTTCGACGGTAATGTGGTGGTGGTCGGGGATGTAAACCCTGGCGCCGAGATTGTAGCCTCCGGCCATATTATTGTGCTGGGCGCTTTACGCGGGGTGGTTCATGCCGGCGCCTCTGGAGACGAGCAGGCGGCGGTGCTGGCCTTTCGGCTGCAGCCTACGCAGCTCCGGATCGCCAATCATATCACGCGCCCTCCTGATGATGAAATTACCGGTCCTGAACAGCCCGAAATTGCCCGCATTAAAGATAACATGGTAACGATTGAGGTATTTCAAAGCAGCGATCGGTACGGCAACCTGATTTAGTTTTTCTTCCTGCGATCATGGCGTCCGATGACAGACGACTGACTTAGGGAGGTACGTGTATGAGCGAAATAATTGTCGTGACTTCCGGGAAAGGGGGGGTCGGTAAAACCACTACTACAGCCAATATTGGGGCCGGGCTGGCCGCTTTGGGCCATAAAGTAGTATTGGTCGATGCCGACATTGGCTTGCGTAACCTTGACGTGGTGCTGGGTTTGGAGAACCGGATTGTTTATGATATAACCGACGTCACGGAAGGGCACTGCCGGTTAAGGCAGGCGTTGATTAAAGACAAGCGTTACGAGGGGCTTTTTCTTTTGCCTGCCGCCCAGACTAAAGATAAAACGGCGGTCAACCCCGAACAGATGAAAAAGTTATGCGGTGAGCTGGCGGCAGAGTTTGAGTACGTGATCATTGATTGCCCGGCAGGAATTGAACAAGGGTTTCGGAATGCCATTGCGGGCGCCCAAAAGGCAATCGTGGTGACCACCCCCGAGGTGGCCGCCGTAAGAGATGCCGACCGGGTAATCGGTCTTCTTGAAGCGGCGGAATTGCGCAACCCTGCCTTGATTATTAACCGCATCCGGCCAAAAATGGTCCGTCATGGAGACATGATGGGAATTGAAGACATCATCGATATTCTGGCGGTGGACCTTTTAGGCGTGGTGCCGGAGGACGAATTGGTCGTGATCAGCACAAACCGCGGCGAGACGGTTGTTTCCGACGAGCGTTCTCGTTCCGGTCAGGCGTACCGCAATATTGTCCGCAGAATTAAGGGTGAGGCGGTGCCCATGATGAACCTGGATGACAGCGGCTTTTTAGGCAGGTTACGGCGGATTATCGGTCTAAAGTAAGACTATCACGGACAAGGGGGGAAGAACGATGTTTGAATTTTTAGCTCGCGTATTTGGGCGCGAAACGACCGCCAGCAAAAATGTGGCCAAGGAAAGATTGCGGCTGGTGTTGGTGCATGACCGGGCCGGAGTGTCCCCGCAACTCTTAGAAACTCTAAAAAACGAGCTGATTAAAGTCATTTCCAATTATATGGATATTGACGAGAAAGCGCTGGAAGTTAGTTTGGAAACCAGCGAAGATCAGGTTGCTCTGGTGGCCAGCATTCCGGTGCGGGGCATGAAACGGATTCCCAAGGAACTTGCTTCCAGTATTTAACCAAAAAACGCCCTGGTGAAGAGAGCCCCCGTTTTTTGCTGGTAATTGTTACGGGGCTTTTTTTGTGTCCTCTTTCGTACTATAATTGATCTCGAAGGGGGGCGAAGGCTAAACATGTCGATTGCTAGAATAGTAAAAAATCTTGATTATACCCTCCTCTTCACGGCAGTGGCCATTATTTTGTTCGGCCTGGTAATCATCGGCAGCGCTTCTTTGGAATTTACCGATGATTCTTTTACGGAGTTAAAAAATTTAAATTTTCTCTTAAGACTTTTGCACCTTGATTTTACTTATGTGGCGAAACAATTTCTTTGGGTAGTTGCTGGTCTTTTTTTTATGTTCGTGATGATTTATATCCCTTATGAGGACATGGTGAAACACACTCGCCTCCTCTATGTTTTGAACCTGCTTCTTCTGGCGGCGGTGCTCGTCAAGGGTCACGTTGCTTTTGGCGCCCAGCGGTGGATTCAGGTGGGCCCCTTTGCTTTTCAGCCTTCCGAATTTTCCAAAATATTGATGATCATAACTTTCACCGGCTTTCTGGTGAAAAGAAAGGGGAATTTAAATAAGTTAAAGGACTTAATTCCCTGCTTCGTTTTCGTGGGAACGCCTATGCTGTTGATCCTTGCCCAGCCTGATTTAGGTACGTCCATGGTATTTGTGGCAATTATGCTGGCGATGCTGTTCCTGGCGGACGCCAGGCCCCTTTTGCTCCTGGAAATAATTGCGGCGGGACTGGTCCTGGCCGCTGTGCTTATTTTTAGTCACGCATATTTGCACGATACAGAGCGACAGTTGGAAAAGCAGTTATCTGTTCTGGAACAAGAAAAAAAGCTCGCCGCGGCCGGCAGCGCGGCAACACCGGCCGATCCGGAGCTGGAAAGAAAGTATTCCCATTTATTAAAAAAATATCAGACGGCGCGCGCGCGGCACGAGAAGTTTCATAAATACACGTTAAAAGAGTACCAGATGACCCGCTTGTTTATCTTTTTAAACCCCGAAAAGGACCTGCTGGGGGATGGCTACCATATCTGGCAGTCGCTCATCTCCATTGGCTCCGGAGGGCTGACCGGCAAGGGCTTACTTGGGGGCACGCAAACCCACTTTACTTTTTTGCCGGTCCGCCATACGGATTTTATCTTTTCGGTGGTCGGCGAGGAATTCGGTTTTGCAGGCGCGCTGGTTCTCCTGGGGTTGTTTTTTCTCCTGATCCTCCGCGGGATCAGGATTGCCCTGGAAGCGAGGGATTTTGTGGGCTCTCTTTTAGCTTTTGGGGTTGTTGCCATGTTTTCCTTTCACGTTTTTGTAAACATCGGAATGACCTGCGGCATCATGCCCGTGACGGGCATTCCTTTGCCTCTCTTTAGCTACGGCGGTTCCAGTATGATCATGAACATGATGGCGCTGGGGCTTTTGCAGAGCGTTCACGTGCGCCGGAGAAAAATTTTGTTTTAAGCTTCGCCAGGCGGCAGGCTTGTCATATTTGTCCCCTCCGAAAAATATATTTGTAACGGAGGGGATTGCTTTGATCTGGAGGGTTTTCAGGAAGGATAGCCGGTCTTTTGGCTCCAAGAAGTATCAAATCGTGGATTGGCCATCTTCCGGTTCGGCAAGTTATCGCGGCTGGCCGGAGGAAAAACCCCGCCACGGTTACCGCAAGACATTTTTGCGGGTGACTATAGCCCTGGTTTTGCTGGCTGTTTTCCTTGCTTTGAAGGAAATTCCCGACCCGCTGGGTGCGCAGGTACGGGAGAATCTCCGCTACATTCTCACTACGGAATGGAATATCCAGCCGGCTGTGCAAAGAGCGGTGCAAATAGGCCTGCAAATGGTTAATGAAAATTATCCCTTTTATGGCGACATGATTCAGGAATCCCGGGAAACCCTGGGGCGAAGCGGATTGACTGAAGATTTGGTCATCCCCCTTTCGGGCAAAGTGGTAAGGGGCTTTGGCTGGTCTGCCGACCCTCTAGATGGGTTAGAGCGTTTTCACGCCGGCATCGATATCAAAACTTTTCCTGGCACTCCTGTAAAGGCCGCGCGCAGTGGAAAAGTAGCCCGCACCGGCAAAGATCCTTCCCTTGGTTATTTCGTCTTAATTGACCACGGCGAAAATAATTATACGCTGTATGCCGGACTGGCGCCCGTGCAGATTGCGCAAGGCGAAACTGTACAGGCCGGACAGGTGATCGGCGAAGTGGGCGAAAGTGGCGATGTACCCGGCGGCGGCCTGCATTTTGAGTTAAGGGAAAATGGCAAGCTGATCGACCCTTTAACCAGATTAAAGGCGCCGAAATAAGACGGGCGGGAGAAGGGGCGCCGTCATATCTTTTGTTTGCGGGGGAAGCTAATGCGGATCGTACAAATCATGGGGATCAACATCTACCTGAACGTTTTTTTTCTGGGCCTGTTGGGCCTTTTCTTTGTTGCGGGCGTCATCGGCAAGGGGCTGATTGCTTTTGCCGTGGTGTTTTTCCATGAGCTGGCGCACGCCGCCGTGGCCAGGCGCCTAGCGGTGCCGGTTACGGAAGTGGAGTTGCTCCCTTTTGGTGGGGTGACCCGGATGGGCGGGGAGATGATTCTGGATCCGCTGAAAGAGAGCTGGATCGCCGTGGCCGGGCCGGCCAGCAACCTGGTGATGGCCGCCTGCGGCCTGGCTTTGAAAAATCACGGCCTCTGGCATGAAGAGCTGGGTCCTTTTTTTCTGCAGTGCAATCTGTTGATCGCCGCTTTTAATTTGCTTCCGGCCTTGCCGCTGGATGGCGGGCGGGTTTACCGGGCTTATCTGGCGGCCAAAATCGGGATTCGCGAGGCCACCTACCGGGCTGCAGGCCTCGGTCAGGTATGGGGGGTGATCATCGTTCTGTTTGGGGTTTTTGGCTTGCTTTCCCGATTTACCGGCCTGGATATATTGTTTACTGGTTTGTTTCTTTTCTACGCGGCCACGCGCGAAAAAAGCGCGGCTCCTTACCTTTTTGTACGCCACCTGATGCAAAAGAAGGAAGAGCTGGTCAGGGCCCGCATTCTGCCTGCCGAGCCGCTGGTGGTTCTGGAAAATGCAACTCTAGGCGAAGTGCTCCGCCCTTTTTTGCCCCAAAAGTTTCACCTGGTGCTGGTGCTGGACAACCAGTGGCATTATAAGGGAACGCTTACGGAGGTGCAAATTATCGACGGATTGTTAGAACACGGCTTCGATCTCCCGGTCGGCAAACTCCCCTTAAAGCCATTATAACCGCACTGAAAATAAAAATTTGGCGTAATCCACGCCGCGGCCAGGGAACTGGCAGAGAAGGCCAGCGAACAAAACGTCGAGAAGCTGGAAAGTGCCTTGCTGGCCTTCTTAAAAGTGTCCAAAACTTTTGTGGAAAAAGGGCTGAACTGATCGAAGACCTACTTAAGATACAATTTATAAATTTTCTGCTCTTTGCTGTATTGTTCAATATCTTTTTCGTATTCTTGCCGCCGCCCGGTGTAGTCCTGCCTTCCCAAAAGAGAGTACGTGATATTTTTCCCCTCCTCCACGCCGGGCTGATCGAAAGGATTGACCCCCCACAGCCGAGCGGTATACACGACCAGAGCTTCGTAAAAGTAAAACAGGGCCCCCAGCGTCGGGGCGGAGATGTCCGGGAGGGAGACCCGGTAGCAGGGACGCCCCGCCCTGGCTAGGCTCATTTCTGTGGCCAGCTGCTCGATGCTCAGCTGCTCTCCCAGGGTATGCCCGGCGAAGTAGGCGTATTCCACCTCAGCGGGAAATTCGGCGGTGAGCTCTACGTCGGCGGGGAAATGATCGATTTTAATAAAGCCGAAAACCTTATCGTCAGGCCCTTCTTTGAAAAGCTGGAGGAGTGAATGTTGGTCTGTAGCCCCCAGGCAGGCCAGCGGGGTGGTGCCGGCATTGACTACCTCCTGGGCAACGGAGAGCCTTTTGCCCAGGCTTTCTGCCCATAGCTGCATAAACCAGAGGCCGAATTCGATAAGCAGACTGCTGTAGTTGAAAAGGACGTGAATTGTCCGGCCCTTTTGGGCGTGTTCAAAAAGGCACGCACCCAGGACAAAAACGGCGTTTTCCTCGGGGGGCGCGCTGGTGATAGCCTGGTGCACCGCCCGGGCGCCGCTTAACAATTGTTTGCTGTCAATGCCGATAATTTCCGAGGGAAGGAACCCCACGGAAGACAAAACGGAATATCTGCCCGGCAGGTCGCGGGGGATGTGGAGCAGGTGGCACCCCAGGTTTTTGGCGATCCTGTTGATGCCGTTCTCCCGGCGGTCGCAGATAATAACGATGTCTTCCGGCCTGCCTCCGGCTTCTCGATACAGTTTGTAAAAATGGATGAAGCTTGCTGCGGTTTCCGGCGTGGAACCCGATTTGCTGGTGTAAATGAGCGCCGTTTTTTGAAAGTCGAGAAGCTCGTCCAGCTTTTTGACCACTGCCGGATCCACGTTGTCCAGGACGAAAATCCGGGGCCGGTTGTGTTTTTCTAAGTTATAGAAAGGCCCTTTTAAAAATTGCAGGACGGCGCGAAAACCCAGAGCAGATCCGCCGATCCCCAGGACCAGTACGTTTTCGTATCTTGTCTTTAAGTCAAGGGCGATCCGCTTTATTTCCGGGATCGATTCCTCTTCCAGGAAGGAAAGGGTGACGGTAGAGCGGTTTTCTTTTAGCAAGGATTGAAATTCTTGAAAAGCGGCGCCGTATTTTTTGACGAAAGTGTTCAGATCGCGATCTTTGCCTAATAAATGACCGATGTCCACGGTGATGAATTGTTCCATTTTAACCACATCCTTCAGCATGGAATTAGCGTTCGCATTGAGCTCAAAATACCATATTATACCTTTCTCTGTCAAGCGAGATGCTTCCAAACATTGGTAATGTTGGGGAGCGCGTTTATTTTGGGCAGCGTCCGGAAATAAAAAGTATTGCCAGAGCAGCATTCTTATGGTATATTGTATACGTTAGGAGGGGAAGTTAATGTTGTTGCCGGTTACGATGGCAAACGCAATGACTACTACAGGCACCCCGGGCATGGCCATGTGCGCCGGGGAAGTGGCGTTTGCGTATTTATGCCGGCAACCTGCAGTGGACTTGCCTTGAAAATTCTCTGGATTCGTCAGAAAAGGAAAGGCCACCCAGGTTGGGGTGGCCTTAAGTTATTGTGGGGGGTATTAAAGTAGGTAAGTTAAATAAGTAAGTAAGTAAGAGGGAGGTGAGGGTATGTCCTACGAAAGCCTGGTTTTTGTTTTTTGCCAGAATCAGTGGCTGGCTTTGTGCGACGGTAAATTAGTGGCGGTGGGCGGGGATTACGAGGAAGTGGCCTCCTCAGCGCTGGCAGCTTCTTTATTTTAAGGAAGGCAGGTTTTTTAAGCCGGAAGAAGAAAAACTTATGTAAGGAACGTTTTCCCGCGGGCAATAATACCAGTTAGAAACGCATTTAGGAGAGGGGATCATGAATCCCAAAATTGAAAGGGTTTTAAGCCGCGTCCAGAAGCCGGCGCGCTACGCGGGCGGGGAATGGAACGCGGTGCTCAAAAACTGGGAGCAAACTCCAGTCAAAATTGCCTTTGCCTTTCCGGACGTTTACGAGGTAGGCATGTCGCATCTGGGCCTGCAAATCCTTTATCATTTAGTAAACGAACGGGACGATGCTTTAATGGAGCGAGTTTTTGCGCCCTGGCCGGACATGGAAAAAGAGATGCGCCAGCACCGGATTCCGCTTTTTAGCCTGGAATCGCAGCGTACCGTCGGGGACTTTGATCTGCTGGCCTTTACGCTGCAATACGAAATGACGTTTACCAACGTCCTCAACATGTTGGATTTGGCCGGATTGCCTTTGCGCGCTCAAGAGCGCTCCGCTCAACATCCTCTGGTTATCGCGGGCGGCCCCTGTGCCTATAATCCCGAACCGCTGGCCGACTTTGTTGACCTTTTTGTAATTGGCGAAGGGGAAGAGGTATTTCCTGAAATTATTGATCTGGTTAAAAATTATCAGAAACACAGGGACAGGGAAAAATTTTTGCTGCAGGCGGCGGGGATAGGCGGTGTTTACGTGCCGTCTCTCTATCTGGTAGAATATAAGCCGGATGGAAAGATCGCCTCGATCAAACCGTCCCGGGAAGGCGTGCCGGAGCGAGTAACTAAAAGGGTGGTGAAAAATTTTGACGCCGCGCCCTTTCCGGATAAATTGGTCGTTCCTTCCACGGAAGTGGTTCACGACCGCATCATGCTGGAAGTTATGCGGGGTTGTACTAGGGGCTGCCGGTTTTGCCAGGCCGGGAATATTTACCGGCCCGTGCGGGAAAAAAGGCCGGAAACGCTTTTAGAGCAGGCCAGAGAACTGGTAAAAAGTACCGGTTACGAGGAAATTTCGCTCGTTTCCTTAAGCACTGCCGATTATTCACAGGTCGCCAGATTGGTGGGCGAGCTATTGGATGAGTTTGCCGCCCAGAGGATAAACATATCTTTGCCTTCTTTGCGGGTCGATGCTTTTTCGGTGGCCCTGGCGCAGGAGGTCAGCCGCGTGCGTAAAGCGGGCCTCACCTTTGCCCCCGAGGCCGGCACGCAGCGCCTGCGCAACGTGATTAATAAAGGAGTTGGCGAAGAAGATCTGCTGCGGGCGGTGCAAAGCGCTTTTGCCGCGGGCTGGTCGGCGGTCAAGCTGTATTTTATGATCGGCCTGCCTACCGAAACCCGTGCGGACGTAGAAGGCATCGCCCGGCTGGCCCGCCAGGTGTTGGAGACAGGGAAGCGCCTGGGGGTGCCGCGCGGCAAGTTGGCCGTTACGGTGAGCGTGTCCTGTTTCGTGCCTAAATCCCATACCCCCTTTCAATGGGAACCACAGGATACCCAGGAAGAGTTAAACGAGAAACAGGCTCTCCTAAAAAATTTGCTCAAAACGAAAGGAATTATTTTTCGCTGGCATGATTCTCGCCAGAGTTTTTTAGAAGCCGTCCTGGCGCGCGGGGACAGGCGCCTGGCGGCGGCACTGGAAGAGGCGTGGCGCCTGGGCTGCCGTTTTGACGGGTGGTCGGAATGTTTCCGCTTTGATCTCTGGCGGGAGGCTTTTCGCCGGACCGGGATTGTTCCCGAATGGTATGCTTACCAGAAATATGATTACGATGACATATTGCCCTGGGAGCACATATCCGCCGGCGTTTCTAAAAAATACCTGATTGATGAACATCAGCGCGCCCTGAAAGGAATATTGACCGGCGACTGCCGGGAAGGGAAATGTTCCGGCTGCGGTTTGTGTGTAACTTTAGAAATTGCTCCGGAGCTTTCGGGAGGGAAAGAGGTTGCCCCGCTACAGGGTGCAGTTTAGCAAGGAGGGGCCGGCCAGGTTTTTGTCGCACCTGGACCTTGTGCGCACCACGGAGCGCGCCTTGCGCCGGGCGAGGCTGCCGTTAGCTTTTTCCCAGGGTTTTAATCCCCACCCCCGGTTTAGCTTTGCCGCCCCGCTGCCGGTGGGGGTGGCAGGGGAGCAGGAATATTTAGATATCGAATTGGAGAAAAATATTTCTCCAAAAGAAATAATTTCTCGTTTAAACATGGTTTTTCCGGAGGGTATTCGGGTTAAAGAGGCCCGGCCGGTTAGTGATCGCGCACCTTCATTGATGGCGACCCTGAAAAAAGCCCGTTACGAAGTGGAAATGGAACTTTCCGGTCCGCTGACAAACAGCGCATTGCAAGGTTGTCTTGATTCTTTTCTGGCCCTTTCTGCAGTGGAAGCAGCCACAAAGAAAAAAGACCGGCAAAAGACCAAGGATATCCGTCCGGGAATATATCGTTTGCAAGGCAAGGTGGAGCAAAAAAAAGTGGTCTTGGAAATGGAGTTGCAGGCGGGCAGCAGCGGCAACGTGCGCCCGGAGGAGGTCTGCCGGGGTCTTTTGGAAAAATGCGGGCTTCCTGTGCTTTTGCAGACATGCAGGATTAAACGGACGGGATTATTTTTTGAAAAAAGCTCCGACTCCAGGGAAAGCGGGAGGACTGCGACGGAGGAGTAGAAAGTGTTTAAAGAAATTGTTCTTCATGCCGGAGAAGAGGAAACAAAAGTTGCCGTTTTAGAGGATGACGTGGTGGTAGAGGTATATATTGAGCGGTCCCTTGCCCAAAAGCTGGTCGGCAACATCTTTAAAGGGCGGGTGGAGAACGTTCTGCCGGGGATGCAGGCCGCCTTTGTGGATATCGGCCTGGAAAAGAACGCTTTTTTATACGTCGAGGATGCGCTGCCCCCGCGCACGTGGAACGGTAACGGCAGAGACTTCCCAACAAATATTTCCTCGCTATTAAAACGCGGTCAGGAAATCATCGTCCAGGTGGTTAAGGCGCCCCTGGGCAGCAAAGGTCCGCGGGTCACCACGCACGTAACTTTGCCCGGGCGTTACCTGGTGTTAATGCCCACGATGGAATATATAGGGGTTTCCCGGCGCATCGGCTCGGAAAAAGAGAGAGAAAGGCTAAAGACCCTGGCTGGGCGCGTAAAACCGGAAAAAATGGGCTTGATTGTGCGGACGGTGGCCGAAGGGGTGGAAGAAGGGGATTTGCAGCAGGATGTCAATATCCTCACCCAACTTTGGAAAAAAATCCTCTCCCGGGCCAAAAACAGTTCCGCGCCCAGTTTAATTCACCGGGACCTGGAACTGAGCCAGCGTATTTTAAGAGATCTCTTCACAGAAGACTTTGACCGCCTGATCGTTGATTCGCGTTTTGAATACGAAAAAATTATGGATATTCTGGAAATTATCAGCCCGCGTCTGCGCCCCAAAGTAATTTTGGAGATGCGCAACAATATTTTTAAGGATTACGGCATCGACCAGGAGATCGAGAAGGCTTTAAAGCGGAAAGTCTGGTTGAGATCCGGAGGGTACATCGTTATCGACCAGACGGAGGCCCTCACTGCCGTCGACGTAAATACGGGTAAATTTGTGGGCACGACGGATCTGGAAGATACGGTGCTGAAAACAAATCTGGAAGCGGCGGTGGAGATTGCCCGTCAGATCAGGCTCCGCAATATCGGCGGGATCATTATTGTTGATTTTATTGATATGCAAAGGGAAGAGAACCGCCGGCGGGTGCTAGAGGCTCTGGAAGCAGAACTGAAAAAAGACAAAACCAAGACCAATATCCTGGGCATTACGCAATTGGGCCTGTTAGAGCTGACCAGGAAAAAGGTCCGCCCCAGCCTGGCGGAGGTATTGCAGAAGCCTTGCCCGTACTGTGAGGGACGGGGAAAGGTCCTTTCCGAAGAAACGGTGGGCATTCACATTAAAAATCACATTTACGATCTGGCGCGCCGCACTGCCGCCGACACCATTTTGGTAGAGGCCCATCCCCACGTGGCGGCGCGTCTGATCGGGAGCGGGGGCACCCATCTGCGCGATCTGGAAAGGCACACGGGCAAAAATATATACATCCGCGGCTCCCAGACGCAGCACATCGAATCGGTTTCCATTCGGCCTTTGTACGACCGGGCGGAGATCAAGGCCCAGTCCCTTCCCGTGCACCCCGGCCAGCTTTTGGAAGTGAAAATTGAAGAACCCCACGTTTCCAAGGCGGAGGACGGCATCGCCCGCATCAACGGCTTTGTTCTGGACATCGAGGGGGCGGGCGCGCTAGTCGGCGAAACGGTCCCGGTGGAGGTGGACAAAGTCTACCGCACCTACGCGCGTGCCAGGCTGGTGAAGTGAACGATTTAAGGTTCAAAGCCGACAGGTTAAAAAGGCGCAGAGTATTTTTTAATTAATTTTTCGTTCAGCTTTTGAGCCGTTGAATTGGTTTCAAATGAGGATCACGGGCGCCGAGGCGCGGTTGACCGCCTGGCGGCACTTGTGGGCGCCGTCACTCCGCTTGACAAAACAATACTATGTGTTAGAATAAAACTTATAAATCATACCGCGCCGGACGGGTTTTTGAAAAAGGCGCTGCCTACCTGCTCCGGGCGAGTCCTGCGAATTAAGGGGTTGATTTTTATGTACGCCATTATCGAGACGGGTGGAAAACAGTACCGGGTGCGTGAAGGGGATGCTCTTTTCGTGGAAAAGCTGCCGGTGGAGCCGGGAGAAACGGTAACTTTAGACAGGGTGCTGGCTATTGTTAGTGATGGGGACTTTAAGGTAGGGGCGCCGTTTGTGGAAGGCGCGAAAGTATTGCTGAGGGCCGTTCGCCAGGGGCGGGGCAAGAAAATTATCGTCTTTAAGTATAAGCCGAAAAAGAATTACCGTCGGAAAAAAGGCCACCGGCAGCCTTTCACGCAGGTAGTTGTAGAAAAAATTGAAACAGGCGCCTGATCATTCGGGGTGTTTCATAAGTCAGGAGGTGAGGGTAAATGGCGCATAAAAAAGGAGTGGGCAGTTCCCGCAACGGAAGGGATTCGCAGCCAAAAATGCTCGGTGTAAAGAGGCAGGACGGCCAGATGGTCACTGCCGGCAGCATATTGGTGCGTCAGAGAGGAACCAGAATCCATCCTGGCCGCAATGTCGGCAGGGGCGGTGACGATACCCTGTTTGCCCTGGTCGACGGGGTGGTTCGCTTTCAGCGGAAAGGTCGCGACAAAAAGCAGGTTCACGTGGAGCCAGTACTCGTGATGTAAAACATATCAATAAGCGCACAAAACCGGTCCTTTCCGGGGGACCGGTTTTTTATACCGTTAAAAAGTTTACGTTGGGGCAGGGGAATTTTAGATGCAGGCCAGCTCAGTTCTAGGGGTGGTCCGGGCCCAAAGGCATGACTTTTTAAATCACCTGCAGGTAATTCTGGGTTACCTGCAGTTAAACAAAGTTTCCGAGGCCAGAGAATACATTGCGGAAGTTGTTGGAATAATTGCCGAGGAAAGTAAAATTACCCGTCTGCACCTGCCCGAAGTGGCCCTGGTTTTTTTAGTCGCACAAAACGAGGCAGCGCAAAAAGGCATCACGATAAAGTATGATTTGCAAACAGATCTCGACAAGTGCGCTCTTTCCGGAGAGGAAATCAGCTCTTACCTGGAATGGGCGCTGGCCCAGGCGATTTTTTCCTTAAGTCCGCTTTCAATAAGGCATCGGGAAATAAAGGTTAATTTAAGGGAAGAGCCCGGTTACTATGTCTGTGTGATCAGTTTTTTCTGCCGCGATCCCTATTTCATAAAGGAACAGCTTGAGGCTGTTCGTGATCGTTTTTCTTCCGGCCAGGGGCAGGCAAAATTTGAAGCAAGCAACGGTACGGGGGCAATAACGCTTTGTTTTTCGGTCAGGTGAGGCCTTATGTTTTATGATACGGCGAAAATTTACGTTAAAGCGGGGGATGGCGGCAACGGCTGCGTGTCTTTTCGGCGGGAAAAATATGTTCCCGAAGGAGGACCGGACGGCGGAGACGGCGGCCGGGGAGGGAACGTTGTCCTGCGCGCCGACGAAGGGCTGCGCACGCTGGTTGATTTTCGCTACCAGCGTCATTACCTGGCCGGGCGCGGCCAGCATGGAATGGGTAAAAATAAGCACGGCAAAAGCGGGGAAGATCTTGTTATTCGCGTCCCGGCGGGGACGGTTGTGAGGGATGCCGGGACCGGCGAGACCCTGGCGGATCTGGTTGACCACGGCCAGGAAGTGGTTGTGGCCCGCGGGGGCCGCGGCGGGTGGGGAAACGCCCGTTTTGCCGGGCCGGTCAACAGGGCGCCGAACTTTGCCGAAAAGGGGGAGCCGGGGGAAGAGCGCTGGCTGGAGCTGGAGTTGAAACTCCTGGCCGACGTCGGCCTGGTAGGTTTCCCCAATGCGGGGAAGTCTACGTTGATCTCCCGCGTTTCGGGGGCGCGCCCGAAAATTGCCGACTACCCCTTTACGACGCTCGTTCCCAACCTGGGCGTGGTCGATTTGGGGGAAGGAAGAAATTTTGTTCTTGCCGATATTCCCGGTCTTATTGAAGGAGCGCATCGAGGAGCCGGCCTGGGCCACCAGTTCTTGCGGCATGTCGAGCGGACCCGCCTCTTGGTGCACGTTATAGACGCGGCGGGTACAGAAGGCCGGGACCCCATCGAAGACTTTCATGTGCTCAACAGGGAGCTTTCCTTATACAACCCGGCCCTGGCGCAAAGGACCCAGATTATCGCGGCGAATAAGATGGATTTGCCGGGGGCGGAGCAGAATTTGCAACGTTTACAAGAGGCTTTGGGGAATCAATATGAAATTTTTCCGGTGAGCGCCCTGACCGGCCAGGGCGTAAAACCTCTTCTCTACAGGGTAGCCGCTTTGCTCTCCCGGCTCCCCAAACCCCAGCCCGGCCAAGAAGCCGCTCACCGGGTGACCAGGGTGGAGAAAGAACCGCCTTTTTCCATCACCCGCCAGGACGGCCTTTTTATTGTCAGGGGGCAGGCCGTCGAAAGGCTGGTGGCCATGACGGACCTTGATAATCCGGTGGCGCTGGCCCGCCTGCAAAAGATTTTCGAGCGGATGGGGCTGGAAAAAGCCCTTCAGCGGGCAGGGGCTTGCGATGGCTCTTCCGTCCAGATCGGAAAGTACCATTTTTTTTACAAGAAGGGCAGCGAGACATTGCCATGAAGCTGTTTATTGTTTATACTGGTTTTAAGCTAACGAGGGAGTGGCAGGAATTGGAGCAAAGACAGTTCTCCGCAGTGAAACGAATCGTAGTCAAAATCGGTTCAAGCTCCCTGATTTATCCTACTGGGCGTCCGAACCTGGCGCAAATGGAAAGCCTGGTCCGCCAGCTGGCCGACCTGCATAATCAAGGAAAAGAAATGCTTCTGGTTACTTCCGGAGCGATTGGGGTGGGCTTAAACAGGCTGGGTTATGCCCGGCGTCCGAAAACAATTCCGGAAAAACAGGCGGCTGCCGCCGTGGGCCAGGGTATTTTGATCCACATCTACGAAAAATTTTTCGCGGAGTACAACGTGCCGGTAGGCCAGGTACTGTTGACGCGCGAGGACTTCGCAGACCGGAAGCGTTTTTTAAATGCCCGCAACACCATGTATACATTGCTGCGCATAGGCGTGCTGCCGATTATTAACGAAAATGACACAGTGGCGGTGGAGGAAATCAAACTGGGCGACAACGATAACCTGGCCGCTCAGGTTGGCGGCCTGGTGGATGCCGATTTATTGATTATGCTTTCAGATATCGATGGGTTTTATGAAGGTGACCCCTCTGCCGGCCCGGCCCGGCTGATCCCGGAGGTTAAGGAAATCACTCCGCAATTGGAACAGATTGCTGCCGGCACAAAAAACAAGCTGGGCACCGGCGGAATGATCACGAAGCTTCAGGCGGCCAGGATCGCCATGCATTCCGGAATCATTATGGTGCTGGCCTCCGCGGCCGAAAAAGACGTGGTTCGCCGGGTGGTCAGCGGGGAACCGCTGGGAACGGTATTTTGGCCCTCGGAGAGGCTGGAGAATAAAAAGCGGTGGATCGCCTACAGCTCAACCGTGCACGGGAAAATTTACGTGGACGAGGGAGCCGCGGCGGCCTTGCTGTATAAAGGAAAAAGCCTTTTGCCGTCCGGCGTAGTGCAGGTAGAAGGCGATTTTGAAATAGGTAACACGGTGAGTATACACGGTCCCGACGGCAATGAAATCGCCCGCGGGATAACCAATTTTTCCGCCGCGGAAGTAAACGCGATCAAGGGGGCCAAGACCAAAGAAATAGAAAGGTTGCTGGGTCATAAAGGCTACGAAGAGGTCGTCCACCGGAACAATATGGTGTTGAATATATAGGGTTAAGGCGAAAAGGCGCAAAGACAAAAGAGGGATAGTGCCCGGGCAACTTTGTACCTGGGATGTTTTCAAAGGAGGTAGGATATAGTTGTCTTACGAACAGGAAGTCAAGGAAAAGGCGATCCGTGCCAGAGAAGCCGCCCGGCGGCTGGCGTATCTGTCCACGGAGATTAAAGACCGCGCGCTTCTCCAGATGGCCGAGAGCCTGATTAAAAATCAGCAAGCCATTCTGGAGGCCAATGAAAAAGACGTCCGTTCGGGAAAAGAAATGGGCCTCTCCAAAGCCCTGCTCGACCGTTTGCTGCTT
The DNA here is from genome assembly GCA_020725585.1 of Desulfovirgula sp. Classification (GTDB taxonomy): domain Bacteria; phylum Bacillota; class Desulfotomaculia; order Desulfotomaculales; family Nap2-2B; genus JAIMBK01. The sequence goes on along the minus strand of DYES01000065.1, from coordinate 39,022 downwards.
ACCCCGCAGAGAATAGAAGACATGGCCGAAGGGTTGCGGGTAGTGGCCGCTCTTCCCGATCCCGTGGGCGAAGTGGAGTCCATGTGGACAAGGCCGAACGGGTTGCAAATCGGCCGGGTGAGAGTGCCTCTCGGAGTGATCGGCATTATTTACGAAGCTCGCCCCAACGTTACGGTGGACGCCGCCGGGCTCTGTTTAAAGGCCGGAAATGCGGTCGTTCTGCGGGGCGGTTCGGAAGCCATCAATTCCAACAAAGCAATCGCCTCCGTTATTTCGGCGGCGGCTGCAGAAGCAGGTGTGCCTGCGGGAGCGATCCAGCTCATCGAAAACACGGACCGGGCTGCCGTGGGCGCTTTGTTAAAGGCAAGCGGCCTGCTGGACGTGCTGATTCCCCGCGGCGGGGCCGGTCTTATCCAAAGGGTGGTGCAGGAAGCCACCGTGCCGGTAATTGAAACGGGCGTAGGCAACTGTCACGTTTACGTGGACGAGGACGCCGACCCCGAAATGGCCGTCGCGATCGTGATAAACGCGAAGTGTCAGCGTCCGGGGGTTTGCAACGCCGTCGAAACATTGCTGGTTCATCAAAATGTAGCCGGCAGGCTTTTCCCCGGGCTGCTGGAAAAGCTCAAAGAAGCAGGGGTTCAGATTCGCGGCTGCGCCAAAACGCGCGCGTACGCCCCATGGGTCGTCCCGGCGACGGAAGAAGACTGGGCCACCGAATATCTGGACCTCATCCTGGCCGTGAAAGTAGTAGAAAATTTGGAGGAAGCCATTGAACATATCTACCGTTACGGAACGAAGCATTCGGAAGCGATCGTAACCCAAAACTACAGCCGGGCCAGACAATTCCTGCAGCAGGTCGACGCGGCGGCGGTTTATGTCAACGCCTCCACCCGTTTTACGGACGGTTATCAGTACGGCTTTGGAGCGGAGATTGGGATCTCTACACAGAAGCTGCACGCGCGCGGCCCCATGGGTTTAAAAGAACTGACCACTTATAAGTACATTGTTTTTGGAGACGGACAGATCAGGCAATAAAGACTGAAAAGACGTCTACAGGCCTCAACTCTGCGCCTTTTTATGTTATTTTCTTAAGGAGTATCGGTTAATGCAAAGGATCGGGATTATGGGCGGAACTTTTGATCCCATTCATCACGGGCATCTGGTGGCGGCTGAGGAAGCCCGTTACCAGTTTGGGCTGGCGAAGGTGGTTTTTATCCCTGCCGGACATCCTCCCCACAAGGTTTCCAGGAAAATTTCCGCTGCCTCCCACCGGCTGGCCATGACTCAACTGGCCATTCAAAGCAACCCCTTTTTTAGCATCTCGGCCATTGAAATTGAAAGACCCGGTTTGTCGTATACGATTGATACGGTCAGGGAGATGAAGAAAATTTATCCCCTGGCCGATCTTTTTTTTATTACCGGGGCGGATGCGGTGCTGGAAATTTTAAGCTGGAAACATTTTGACGAGCTGCTTGCCCAGTGTTGCTTTATAGCTGCTAAGCGCCCCGGCTACCGGCTGGGGAAGCTCAAAACGAAGCTCCCCGGGATTGGCGAGGAGCAGCTAAAGCGCATTATCATCATGGAAGTGCCCGCGCTAGCCATATCCTCCACAGACATCCGGGAGCGCGTGCAGACAGGACGCCCCATCAAATACTTATTGCCGGAAGCGGTCGAAAAGTACATTGTGGAACAAGGGTTGTACCAGAAGAAGTCGTGAGTTTATCCCTATAAAGAGTTTTTGCTTTGTGGCTGCAAACACAGCACCTTAAATAATTTATGAATTTGCATTGCCCCCAGCCATTTAGCAAATAATAAAACAGGCCATGAAAAAGAAAAGAGGTGAGAAGAGATGGTGCGTATATTATATGTGGGTAACCTGCCCTGGTCCACTAGAGCGGAAGATCTCGCCGAAACCTTTTCTCAATACGGCGAGGTAATCAACAGCCGGATTATCCGGGACCGGCAAACCGGCAAATCCCGGGGATTCGGTTTTGTAGAAGTGGCCGACGAAGATGCGGAAGCGATTATCGCCGCACTAAACGGCAAAGAACTGGGCGGGCGGATCATTACCGTCAGCGAAGCCAAAGCCAGAGAAGGAAAATAAAAAATGGTCATGAAATGAGGAGGAACTATGACCTGGAGGGAGAATATAGTATAAAAAAATAAGTTTTACAGGGGGAATTACATTTGGCATTGAACCCACAGGCATTGTTAAAAATTGCCATGCGGGTCGCTGAAGAGAAAAAGGCTTACGATATTACAGTCCTGGACATCAGAAAAATTTCCATCCTTGCCGATTATTTTTTAATCTGCACCGGAAGATCTCCTATCCATGTAAAGGGTGTAGCCAGAGAAATTATTGAAGAAATTGGAAAGCGGGCGGGAGGTTTTCAGCCGCGCATAGAAGGCTTCCGGGAAGGCCGGTGGGTGCTTTTGGATTACGGCGATCTGGTCATCCATATTTTTGTGGAAGAAGAAAGGCAATTTTATAATTTAGAGCGCCTGTGGGGGGACGCCGGGGAAGTGAACGTAGCACAGTTATAATATGATTTGTCATTTTTTGTGCATCATGTTATAATTGTCGGGGGAAAGAGAGAGGATGGGGGGTGATTGAATGGTGAAAAGCCTGGTAACCGTCCTGCACGTTATGCTCAGTCTATTTTTAATTGCCGTCGTCCTTTTGCAGTCGGGCCGGAGCGCCGGCTTGTCCGGGACCATTGCCGGCGGTGCCGAAGCAATATTTGGAAAAAAGAAGGGGTTAGACGAGTTACTGGGCAAGATGACTACGGTGGTAGCTGTCTTGTTTGGTATAACGGCCCTTCTTCTGGGCTTCTGGCAATAAGAAGGGCAAAAGGGGATGAGGAGGTAAACTTTTTAAGCTTTCGTTGTTATCAGGCCTCGTCTATTATAGTGCCCTTGTTTTTCTGGGCAAATCCAAATGGGAAGGGAGTGGAGAAAGCCTGGTTAAAGAGGCCGCCAGGTAAATTACCTTGGATCAGGTTACGAGCATTACGTGGATAGGTATTATTGCCTCCGTAATCGGACTCTTATTTGCCGTCTATCTTATTTCCTGGGTATTGAGCCGTCCCGCCGGCTCGCCGCGGATGCAGGAAATTTCGGCCGCCATTCAAGAAGGCGCCATGGCCTATCTTAACCGTCAGTATAAAACGGTGGCCCTCGTCGGCATCATTGTGGCTATTATCATCTGGGCAGGTTTAGGACCCACGACGGCGATCGGGTTTATCATCGGCGCCGTTTTTTCCGCTTTATGCGGTTACGTAGGGATGTATGTGACCACCCGCGGCAACACCCGGGTCGCTGAAGCGGCCAAGAGCGGCATCGGATATGCCCTGCAGGTGGCTTTTAAAGGCGGTGCGGTAACGGGAATGATTTGCGTGAGCCTGGCCCTGCTGGGTGTTTCCGGCCTGTACCTTATTTTTAAAGACCCAGTTTCTTTAGTGGGTATGGGCTTTGGCGGCAGCCTGATCAGCGTGTTCGCCCGTCTGGGCGGCGGCATCTACACAAAGAGCGCGGACGTGGGCGCCGACCTGGTAGGTAAAGTAGAAGCGGGAATTCCTGAAGATGACCCGCGCAACCCGGCGGTGATCGCCGACAACGTGGGGGATAACGTGGGCGATTGCGCCGGCATGGCCGCCGACCTGTTTGAGACTTACGCCGTTACTGCCATTGGCGCCATGTTGTTAGGTCACCTCGTTTTTCCGGATAACCCGCTGGCCGTGGTTTACCCCATTTTACTGGGCGCGGTAGCGATTATCGCTTCGATTATCGGGAGCTTTTTTGTCCGCATGGGCGGCGGACAAAATATCATGGGCGCCCTGTACAAGGGGTTGTGGGCTTCAGCTATTCTGGCGCTGATCGGTTTTTATTTTGTGACTCCGTCCATTATGGGCTCCAACCTCTATTTTATACCTGCCTTAATTGGCGTTATCGTCACCCTGGCCATCGTTTATATAACCGATTACTATACGTCAAAGTCCTTTAGGCCGGTGAAATCTATTGCCAACGCCTCCCAGTCGGGCCACGCCACCAATATCATCACCGGCCTTTCGGTCGCGATGGAAGCCGGTGTCCTGCCCGCGCTGGTGATTATTGCCGGGATCTTAATTTCCTATGTAGTGGGCGGCGGCGAAGGAGGCGGCGGACTGTACGCCATTGCGGTGGCCTCCATGTCCATGCTTTCTATGACGGGCATCATTGTGGCCATCGACTCCTACGGCCCGATTACCGATAACGCAGGCGGCATTGCGGAAATGGCCGAACTGCCCGAAGAGATCCGGAACATTACCGATCCTCTAGACGCCGTCGGAAACACCACCAAGGCGGTCACCAAGGGTTATGCCATTGGTTCGGCGGGCCTGGCCGCCATTGTGCTTTTTGCCGATTATACCTACCACCTGAGGGATTACGTACCTGCTGAGCAGCTTACCTTTTCTATTAACAACCCGTGGGTGCTGGCCGGACTGTTAGTTGGCGCGGCGCTTCCTTTCCTCTTCTCCTCGCTGGCGATAGGTGCGGTAGGAAGAGCCGCCTATGAGGTGGTTAACGAAGTCCGCCGGCAATTCCGCGAAATTAAAGGTTTGATGGAGGGCAAAGCACGTCCGGAGTACGGGCGTTGCGTGGATATTGTCACCAGAAGGGCGCTTAAGGAAATGATCTTACCGGCTTTAATCCCTGTGCTGGCGCCGATTATCTTCGGTCTGATTCTCGGCCGCGACGGGCTGGGCGGAATGCTGCTGGGCGCCATTGTCAGCGGCTTGTTCCTGGCCATCTTCCAGACCGCCGGCGGCGGCGCCTGGGACAATGCGAAAAAGTATATTGAAGAGGGTATGTATGGCGGAAAAGGCACTCCCACCCACGCGGCAGCCGTCACCGGGGATACCGTCGGCGACCCGCTCAAAGACACGGCAGGTCCGGCCATCAACCCGATGATTAAGGTAGTGAATATCGTTGCCCTATTGCTTGTACCTTTAATCTGGAATATTGTGCGTTGATTCCATAAAATTAATCCGTTTTTTGAGCTGGGCCGCCGGCCCAGCTTTTCCTTTCATCGGAGAGGAGGGGTGTTTCGTGCGGGATAGCATGTGCTTCGCCTGCAGTCCAAAAAACCCAATCGGCCTGCATTTAAAATTTGCCATGGAAGACGAAATCTGCCGCGCGGTTTTTAAGGGCAGCGAAAACCACCAGGGATGGGACGGTTTTGTGCACGGCGGCCTGCTGGCAACCATGTTGGATGAAGCGATGGCGCAGTGGTTGTGGCGAAAACAAATCAGGGCGATGACGGCGGAAATGAACGTCCGGTTCAGTTTCCCGGTGGCTATTGGACAGGAGGTAGTGGTGGAGGCCCGGTGCGAAAAGATCCACCGGCGGCTTTATGAACTATCCGCCCAGATCGTTTTGCCGGACGGCAGGCGGGCCGCGCGGGCGACGGCAAAATTTTTAACAGTAAGCTAAGTAATATTTTTACTTTTTTTAGAAGGAGATTGTCTAGATGATGTCGAAATAAGCAACTTGAGGTGTAATTTTGTGCTCCGGTTGTACAACGTGTCTAAAGTATATCCAAACGGGGTCACTGCGCTGGACAATGTAAACCTTCATGTGCGCCGGGGGGATTTTTTATTTCTGGTTGGACCGAGCGGGGCCGGAAAGACCACTCTGGCCAGGCTTGTTTTTCGTGAAGAGCTGCCTACCCGGGGCCAGGTTATTTTTAACGGGAAAAATATTGTCCGCCTGCGCGCGCGGGAAATTCCTTTCCACCGCCGGAAAATAGGGATGATCTTTCAAGATTTTCGTTTGCTGCCCCAAAAAAACGTTTTCGAAAATGTTGCTTTTGCTCTCGAGGTAACCGGGGCATCTCCTAAGGAAATCAAAAAACGCGTGCCGGAAGTATTAGGGCTGGTTGGCCTGGAAGGAAAGGCGAAAATGTTCCCCCACCAGCTTTCCGGCGGTGAGCAACAAAGGGTCTGCGTGGCCAGGGCGCTGGTCAATAATCCCTTGCTGATCATTGCTGACGAACCTACGGGCAACCTTGATCCCGAGACTTCCTGGGAGCTGATGAAGCTTTTTCAAAGGATTAATGAACAGGGGACCACTATTATCATGGCCACCCATGCCTGGGATATTGTGAACGCCATGAAAAAAAGGGTGGTTGCGCTGGCGCAGGGCCGGATCGTGCGGGACGAGGAAAGTGGGGCTTACAGCTATGGCGCTTAACACGGTCCGTTACTATTTCCGAGAAGCTTTTACTTCCCTGCGGCGCAACGGCTGGCTTTCTTTGGCTTCCATAGGAACGGTGACCGTTTCTCTGTTTATTTTGGGATGCTGTCTGTTGCTGGTGTTAAATGCCAACAAATTAGCCGGCGCGCTGGAGTCAATGCTCGAAATAAGCGTTTTTTTAAAGAATGATTTGGCCGAAGAACAGGTCCGGCGGCTTCGTGAGGAGATTAAATTTGTTCCTGGAGTAGCGGAAGTGGAGTTTATCTCCAAAGAGCAGGCTCTGGAAAAAATGCGGCAAAGCATTGGCGCCGATAAGCTTGAGGGGCTGGATTACAACCCGCTTCCAGACGCCTTCCGGGTGAAAACCATTGACCCGCAGCAGGTTCCCCGGGTAGCCGGAGAAATTGCAAAGCTGGCCGGTGTGGAAGAAGTACGTTATGGACAAGGGTTGGTGGAAAAGCTGTTGATGGTTACCCGGGGGATCCGCATGGCCGGCTGGGTAAGTATGGCCGTTCTGGGCGTGGCGGCAGTTTTCCTTATTTTTACAACGATTAGGGTTTCTGTTTTTTCCAGGCGGAGAGAAATCAACATCATGAAGTATCTGGGCGCAACCAACTGGTTTATCCGTTTTCCCTTTCTTTTAGAGGGAATGTTTCTGGGGGTGGCCGGCGCCTTTTTGGCCGCCGTCACCGTTTACTACGGGTACTTCCTGATTATCAAGGAAGTCAGCGCGTTAATTCCCTTTTTTCCACTCGCCAATCAATTAAATGAAATTTCTCCTGTTTTTGCCTGTATTATCGGTTTAGGGCTGGTTATCGGCGCGGCAGGCAGCGTGCTTTCCGTCCATCGGTTCTTAAATGTTTAATTAGCGGGGGAGAACACAAATGGCCGGAACACCCTGGCGCAAACTTTTGGTGTTTATTTTGGTGCTTATTTTTGCCGGCAGTGCGGTGAATGCGGCGTATGGCTTGAGCCTGGAAGAAAAGCTACAGCAGACGAGAAATCAGCTTTATCAAAAAAGGCAGGAAGTAAACCGGGAAAAGCGGGAAGTTAACCGTTACATCAATCGCTTGACGGAATTAAACCGGGTGATTAACGAAAAAGAAAATAAAATTAATGAGCTTAATAACGCTCTGGAAATTGCTCATGCTGAACTGCGCAAGGCGGAAGAAAATTTACAGGAAGCCCAGGCCAGGCTGGCGAAAAGCAGGCAGAAATTGGGCGGGCGTCTGTACAACGTCTATCTCTGGGGACAGGTCAGTTATCTGGAAGTACTCTTTAGCGCAAGGGATTTTTGGGATCTGCTGAACCGTTACGAGCTGCTCAAGCGGGTGATTGCCCAGGATGCCCAGATTGTCAGGCAGGTAAAGGTTGAGCAGGCCCACATTGCGGAAAGAAAAGCCGAACTGGAAAACAAGCGCAACCAGGTTGCCGGGCTTCTTCAAGAGCAGGAGGCTATCCTGCAGCAGCTCAAGGCCGACCAGGTTAAACAAAGGAATCTGGTAGCCTCGGCGCAGGCCGCGTTGAGCCGTCACCAGGAGGAAATTGACCGGTTAGAAGCGCAGGAAAGGGAAATTTTAAGGCAGATTGCCTTGCAGAACGCTAAAAAGGCTCCGCGCAAGGGCGGCTCTTTTGCCTGGCCCGTTCCCGGTTACTACTCCGTGTCCTCGGGTTACGGATACCGGGTCCACCCCATTTTACGTGTCGAGCGTTTCCATGACGGAATTGACATTCCTGCTCCCACGGGGGCAAAAGTGGTGGCTGCGCAGGACGGCACGGTTATTCACGTCGGGTACATGAGCGGATACGGGCGGGTAATCATGTGTGATCATGGAGGCGGGGTGGTGACCCTGTACGCCCACCTTTCCGCGCAGGTGGTTTCTACGGGTCAAGAAGTGGCGAAGGGACAGATTATCGGCCGGGTAGGCAGCACGGGCATGTCTACGGGTCCACACCTTCATTTTACAGTGATGGTTAACGGTTCGCCGGTTGACCCCAACTCGTATTTATAAGAGGGCAGGTAAGTCATAAATATTCATTCCCTATTGACCTTTTGTTAATATCTAAAATTCTGAATCAAAGAGAATCGGCGCTGCCGGTTTTTTTTCGTTTAATCTTTTTTTGATTTTTATAGTTTTAATTTTTTATGATATTATTGGTATAGTATAATAACGTAGCTAATATATACATAATACACTGGAAAGGTGACCGGCATGCGTTATTATTTTTACCGCACCAGGAAATGGCTGTGGCGGGGCCTGGTTCTTTTGGCCGTGCTCATTTTTTTGTTCGTTCTCGGAGCTGGCGGGATCATTGCCACCAATTATAAAAACTTTGGCAATTTATTTAAGGTAGTATCGTTAATTAACTCGCGTTATTTAGAGCCGGTAAACGTAGCCGACCTGGTTGACGGCGCTATCCGCGGGCTTGTTGAGGCGCTGGGCGATCCTTATTCGGTCTATCTCGATCCGAAAATGTTCGCCCAGCTGGAAGAGCAGATCAGCGGCACGTTTGGCGGATTGGGCATTGTCGTCACCATTAAAGACGGCCGGCTAACCGTCGTGCGGGCGTACCCCGGGACGCCCGCCAAAAGGGCTGGAATCACGGAAGGCGATATAATTGTAAAGATTAACGATCGGGACACGAAAGGGCTGGACCTGGAAACCGCGGTGGGGTTGATGCGGGGGCCGGTGGGAACCAAAATCAGGTTATCCCTAACCCGCCAGGACAACCCTGTAGTCCGCGAATTAGAGATCGTCCGGGAACAAATCAACGTGCCTACAGCGGAAGGATATATAATTCCCGGCACGAGCGTGGGCTACCTGGCCCTGACCCAGTTCACGATGAAAACTCCTGAAGAAGTGGACGCTTTGCTGGTACGCCTGCAAAAGCAGGGTATGCAGGGGCTTCTTTTGGACCTGCGGGATAATCCCGGCGGTGAATTGAGGGCGGCGGTGAAAGTTGCCGAGCATTTTATTCCCCGCGGGCCGGTAGTGCATATAGATTACCGGACGGGAAAAGACGAGACCTATACGGTTAACGGGCACAAGCTGGACGTTCCGCTGGCTGTGCTGGTAAACAGGGCAAGTGCAAGCGCGGCGGAAATTTTAGCCGGTGCAATTAAGGATACCAAATCCGGAGTTCTGGTCGGTGAAAAAACTTTTGGCAAGGGGGTTGTCCAGGAGTTATTCAGGCTGGATAACGGCGCCGGTTTAAAGCTGACCACCGCCCGTTACTTAACACCGGCCAAACGCGATATTCACAAAAAGGGAATCGAACCTGATGTAGTTGTTTCGCAGGAGCCCGGCAAGGAAGACCGGCAGCTGCAAAAAGCCCTGGAAATCCTCCAGGACAAGATTAAGCAGGCAGCTTAAAAGGCTGGTGAAGCAATGTTTCCCTTTGACCGCATCCTCCCCCTGCTCCTGGGTTCGCTGCTCACGGTGCTTTTTGAGCCTTTGTTTTGGGTCGTGGTTTTGCTGGTGGCCCTCCAATACCGGCGCATGTCGGCGGTAAGGGAGAGCCTTTTCGGCATTAAAACCCGCCCGGTCTGGTCGGATACGCTGGCAGCCGCAATCTACGGAATCATTGGCGGCTTCGCCGGAAGCCTGTTGATTGTTGTGGTAGGCCTGACCGTCTCTGGTTCGAGTTTAATTTACTTGTGGCCGGTGGCCATCCTCTTGATGCTCATTAACGCGCGTTTTTTATGTTTTGCCTACGCCGGCGGGCTGCTGGCGATGGCCAATTTGCTTTTTGGCTTTCCCTCCCTGGATATTGCCCAGATTCTAGCCCTGGTGGCTATTTTGCACATGGTGGAGAGTATACTGATCCTTACCTCCGGCCACCTGGGTGCGGTGCCCGGCTATTTTAAGGATAAGCGGGGGCGCGTAGTGGGGGGGTTTACCATGCAAAAGTTTTGGCCCATCCCCATTGTCGTCCTCGTGGTGGTCGGGCACGCTTTAGCGCCAGAAGGAATCAACATGCCCGACTGGTGGCCGTTGTTGAAACCCGACGGCATTGACAATCTAGAAAACGTTGTTTACAGTATGCTTCCGGTGGTGGCCGGCTTGGGGTACGGGGACCTGGCCATTGCCCGTAACCCGCGGCAAAAAAGCAGGTTCTCTGCTTTGTATCTGGGGTTGTATAGCTTTGTTTTGTTAATGTTAAGCGTCTTCGCGCAAAATTCGCGCTTCGTTGCTTTCCTTGCGGCCCTCTTTTCACCACTGGGACATGAGCTGGTTATTTTCATTGGCAAAAAGCTAGAGTTTAACGATCCGCCTTTATACGTACCTTGTCCAGAAGGGGTGAGGGTGCTGGACACGCTTTTTGATACTCCCGCCTGGAGGGCGGGAATTCGTTCGGGCGACGTAATTTTATCCGTCAACGGACGGCGGGTTTTTAACCGGGCCGGCCTGGAAGCTGCTTTAGGGGAGACATTTTGGCCGGTGGAGGTGGAATTTCTGCAAGGCAAGGGGCGGTTTTACCGGCGGGAAGTGGCCTCGGCGGCGACAACACGGGCTTTTGGCGTCCTCGCCGTTCCTGAGGGGACAGAGGAAACGTATATGGAGTTCGGCACTGCCGGGCCTCTAGGCAGGTGGTGGGGAGATTTCTGGAGGAGATGCAAACATTAATTTTGTTATTGCCTTAATTTTAAGCAAACTTCACCTTGCCCTTCGTCCAACGTCGCTAAAAAGACGCCTTCAGGCCGATAAGAAATATTTTCATGATTGTAGTATTTGTGTTATTTCTAACCGTTGACTTAGGGGAGAGTCGTTAATATAATCTAGGTAAGCGTATGCCACGGAGGCAGATCTTCTTTAAAGAGGCAAGGAGCTGCTATTGTCCGCCAGATTACTATATATAGTGAGGAGATGTATCTTTATGTGTGAAGCCAACGCTTACTTGCGAAAAGACGGCCAGGAGGAGCTGTTCTTGGAAGCGGTGGATAAAGTGGTTCCTCATGAGGACGGCTTAATGCTGGAGGATATTTTTGGCCGCCGCAAGATCATTAAAGCCAGGATCGCCGAGCTTTCTTTAGTGGACCACCGGATAATCTTAGAAAAAGAATAAACTTCTAACAATTTCCAAAAGACCCCCAGTAAAGGGGGCCTTGTTTTTTTAAAGGATTTTATCTTATTTCTGGCGAAAAGGTAAAAAATATTATTAAAATTGGTCGTTTGATTCTTTAGATTTTTTTCTGACTTAGCTGGTGGGAGGGCGCTTGGATGCTGTTTGGGGAAACAAGTTTATTTGCTGATCCCGATTGGGATTTGTCCGGCATTGACAATCTGGAAGACCTCGAGGAAAAGGTCAAGCAGTGTACACGGTGTAACTTAAGAGCCGGTTGCCGGGGCGTGGTTTTTGGCGAAGGGAATCCCCAGGCGCGCCTTGTCTTGTGCGGGGAAGGGCCGGGGGCGGACGAAGACCTGCTGGGGCGTCCCTTTGTAGGCAGAGCCGGCCAGCTGCTGGATAAAATTCTGGAGGCCTGCGGGTTCGAGCGCTTTACGCACGTTTATATTCTCAATGTGGTCAAATGCCGCCCGCCGGGAAACCGGACGCCTACGGAGATGGAGGTGGCTGCCTGCCGCCCGAACTTAAACGCACAGTTGCGTATTCTGCAGCCAAAAATCCTGGTTCTTCTGGGTTCGGCAGCCTTGCAGGCGGTTCTGAATCCCAGGGGAAAAATAACGCGGGACCGCGGGAAGTGGGTGCGTAAAGAGGGTGTCTTTATTCTGCCCACCTATCATCCGGCGGCCCTGCTCCGCAACCCTTCGTTGAAAAGGGAAAGCTGGGAAGACTTCAAACAGGTGGTGGCCAAGTACCGGGAACTTATCGATCCCGGCCATTACTCTATTCACTGCTGACCGTTAAGACGACCGGCTTTAGTCGCTCAACGGGCCAGGCCGTAATCCCCTGCGCGCGGGCCTGATTGAGCAAAACCATATACCTTTTCTCGGCGGCATTAATTTTATAAATTAAATACTCAATGACTTCCCGATCACCCAGGTTAAATTCATTGCGCGCGTTTAGCCAGGATAGCCGGGACTCCTCGATCATCTCTAAAAGACCCATCTGTTTTGATCGATGGTAGACTGTTTGTTTAATAAGCCAGTGATAAATATTAATGCGGATTAATTTTAACAAGGCGATCAACCACCTTTGCTTAGGGCAAGGGAAGTTGGGAACCGGACTTAAAAAATAATTAGCTGTTTTTTTGATATTTATTCTGTAGTATATATATGTAAATTGTTTTTTGTTAATTACTGGCAACTGATTGCTTATCTCATATTTCCTCCCGGATTAAGCATAATACAAATAATCAGGGGGGAAGGAGATGAGCAATTTCACTTCTTTTCATAGATGGTTAATATTGTTCGCCGCTTTTGTCTTTTTGATCGGCGGTTGCAGCCCTGAACCGGAAAAAAAGCCCCTTCCCCCGCGCCTTCCGATTGCCGTCGCCGTTGCTGATTTAGAATGGGATGGCATGCAGGTTCTCCGGAAGACGGTAGAGGAAAGGAGCAGGGGGGAGCGCTTAGACATCACCTGGCTGGACGCTAAAAACGATCCTGCTGAACAGCAAAGACAGATCGAACATTTACTGAGAAAAACTGGCCGGCAAAAAGTAAAAGCAGTCGTTTTGCAACCGGTGGACCCGGCGCAAAGCTCCCTGCTTGTGGAAGCTTTGGCCAGGGAGAATATAAAAGTAATCGTGCTGGAAAAACTGGTCGGCAATGCCCCTCTCGACGGCTATATAGCCTCTGACCATGTTCTGGCCGGCCAGTTGCAGGTCCGCTATGTTTTAAACCGGGCCGGCCGGCAAAAACCTTTAAACGCGCTGATTTTAAAGGGCGGCCCCGCCGACCCGGCAGCGCAGGAAATCGCCGCGGCTATTCGCCATTCTTTAACTGAAAACATGCGGGTGCTCAAAGAATTGGAGCATCCCCGCAACGACCGGGAGGCGGCTGAGCGCAACGTTCGGCAGGCCATTTTCGAAAATAGGATCGATGTAGTTTTGGCTACCGATAGCCGCCTTGCTGCGGGAGCCGTGGCCGCCTTAAAATCTGCCGGCTTGAGCGAGCAGGTTTTGACTCTGGGTGTCGGAGCTGACCGGACCGCTGCCCGGGCATTAGTGGCAGGCGATCACGATGCCGAGGTGGACACCATGCCGGAGCTGGTGGGCCACTACGTTCTTGACGCCGCGGTGAGCCTGGCCAAAACGGGACACTGGCAGTACGATGCCCGGGTAAACAACGGCAATTACAGTGTGCCCGCAAAAATTACGCCCGTGCGCTTGATCGAGAAAACAAATGCCTATCTCCTGGAGCAGCGGTGGGGCAAAGAAATCCGGAAGAAACAGGAAGAAGGAGCAGGACAGGGTCAGGACCGGGGCGGGGGAAGTGGGTCGGAAAGCTCCGGTGAAGACGGGGGAGAGGGATCGGAAGGCGCGGGAAAACAATCCGGCGGCGGCCAGCGGGCGAAAACAAAATTAAAGATTACCACTCAGGAAGGAAAAACGATGGAGATAGAGATTCCCGGAGAGGTGAAGAGCATCGAGTCGTCCCAGGAGGGACAGGCCCCGAAAGAAGGTTTTTGAGGGCGGTTAAAATATGCTTTGGGCTTGTGATATAATACAGGCGGCAGATGTTCTCAAGAGTTTTCGGGGAAATATTTTCGGGGAAATAATGGTGAAAAAGAGGAGCAACCGCGATGCAATTTCGTTTGAAATCTGATTATGAGCCGAAGGGGGATCAGCCCAAGGCTATCGCCGCTCTTGTGGAGGGTCTTCGGCGGGGATACAAAATGCAGACGTTATTGGGGGTAACGGGCAGCGGGAAGACCTATACAATGGCCCAGGTAATTGCCGCTGTCCAGCGCCCTACGCTGGTCCTGGCACCCAATAAGGCGCTGGCTGCCCAGCTTTGCAGCGAGTTTAAGGAATTTTTCCCGGAGAATGCGGTGGAATATTTTATCAGCTACTATGACTACTACCAGCCGGAAGCCTACATTCCCCAAACGGACACCTATATAGAGAAGGATTCCTCCATTAACGACGAAATAGACAAATTGCGCCATTCGGCCACATGCGCCCTTTTTGAGCGCCGGGACGTGATCATCGTGGCCAGCGTATCCTGTATTTACGGCCTGGGCGACCCGGGGGAATACAGGGATCTGGTTATTTCTTTGCGCCGCGGTCAAGCTTACGACCGGGATGGCGTTATCCGCAAGCTGGTCGATATCCAGTACCAGCGGAACAATATTGATTTTTCCCGCGGCACCTTTCGTGTTTTAGGGGACGTTCTGGAAGTTTATCCTGCCTCTTACACCGAGCGGGCCATCCGTTTAGACTTCTTCGGTGACGAACTCGAACGGATTTTAGAGTTTGATGTGCTGACCGGGGAAATTTTAGGCGAACGCCAGCACGTCTCGATTTTTCCGGCCAGTCATTATACCGTTTCCCGCCCCCGGATGGAGCGGGCTATTGCCGCCATTGAGGAAGAGCTTGCCGAACGCCTCCGGGAACTGCGCAGCCGGGGCAAGCTTCTGGAAGCCCAGCGCCTGGAGCAGCGCGTTAATTTTGAAATTGAAATGATGCGCGAGATGGGGTATTGCAAAGGGATCGAAAATTATTCCCGGCACCTTACCGGACGCGCACCGGGAGAGCCCCCGTACACTTTAATTGATTATTTTCCGGACGACTTTTTGATGTTTATCGATGAATCGCACGTGGCCCTTCCCCAGGTGAGGGGGATGTACGAAGGTGATCGCTCCCGCAAGGCGGCTCTGGTGGAATACGGATTTCGGCTCCCCAGCGCTTTTGACAACCGGCCGCTGACGTTTCACGAGTTTGAACAGCGCATCAACCAGGTCATCTTTGTCTCCGCCACACCCGGTTCCTACGAGCTGGAGCACAGCCGGCAGGTGGTGGAACAAATCATTAGGCCGACGGGGCTGGTGGACCCCGAATTGTCCGTGCGCCCGACCAGGGGGCAAATCGATGACCTGCTAGGGGAAATTCGCTGCCGGGTGGCCAAAAACCAGCGGGTTTTGATCACTACCCTGACCAAAAGGATGGCCGAAGACCTGACCGATTATTTGCGCGGGGTGGGTATTCGGGTCCGCTACATGCATTCGGACATCAACGCCATCGAGCGGATGGAGATCATCCGGGATTTGCGCCTGGGCGTCTTTGACGTGCTCGTAGGGATTAATTTGCTGCGGGAGGGGCTGGATTTGCCGGAAGTCAGTCTGGTGGCCATTCTGGACGCGGATAAGGAGGGCTACCTGCGCTCCGAGCGGTCCCTCATTCAGACCATTGGGCGGGCGGCCCGCAACGCGGAGGGCAAGGTAATTATGTACGCGGACCAGATCACGCTTTCCATGCGCCGGGCAATTGAAGAGACGGAACGCCGCCGCCGTTTGCAGAGGGAATACAATGAAAGGAACGGGATTACCCCCCAAACGGTCCAAAAGGCCGTACGCGAGATCATTGAGGCCACCCGGCCCGTCCAGCAAAAACCAGCGGCTTCCGAGGAACACAAAACAGCCCGGCGGACGAAAAAAGAGCTCAAGCAGATGATCGCCAGGCTGGAAAAAGAAATGCGGGAATGCGCGCGCCGCCTGGAATTCGAGCGGGCGGCAGAACTGCGTGACCTGCTTATTGAGCTGCGCCTGGAACTCCAGGGGAGAGACCCCCGGCTGCTGCCGGTAACGGAAGAAGCGGGCTAAAAAGGATCTAAAAGGTGGAGCAGGGCTAGAATTTGATCAGCTGGCCGGCGACAAGCCCCAGCCCCATGGCGACGACAGCGCTCACGATTACCCAAATCATGTCCCTTTTTATCCGCCTAACGAGCTGCTCGCTCGTTTCGCCTGCTGGTTTATCCGGAATGGGCGCTTTTTTTATGGTTTTGCCCTTGCTTGTCATGTTGTTCTTCACACCCCCTAGAAGCCGATTTTATTGCCACCTTACCGGGATCGTCACCTTATGGCGCTCACTTCCGTCCCGGGCGCTTTTTTCAAAAACTTCCAGGTAGCCCTGGTCGGCGGCCGGCGGCGGCTCAAATTTTAGCCTGAGCTCAAAATCTCCACGTTCGGGGGCTCCTTTTGTGGCGGTGGCCCAGCCCTCGGCCAGTTTATGCCCGTCCTTATCGACTAACCTGACGTGGACGGTTCCTTCAAAAACCCTGGCACTCCCTTTAACCAGCAGGGGGATGCTGATTACCTGGTTTTCTACCGGGTGGGTAACCCAGATGGGGGGTTCGTAAACTTTGGAGAGGTCTCTGTGGAAGGGTTGATTATATAAACCGACGTGGCCCCACCAGTCCTTGGTGCGGTTATCCAGCTTGCCTTCCACCTGAAAAGAAACCGCCCGAACTTCCGGAAATTCTGTCAATGTGTTGACCATGCTCTGGATGCCCAGGGCTTCTCCTTCCGAGCCAACACTGGCCTGCAGAACTTCCCGGGAAAAGTTTACGGTGGCGTGCCCGCTTTCTACAACGATCCCCAGTATTTTTGTGCCGGGAGGGAAAATTTTTTCTGCTCCTTTGGTGATGGGCTGGCCCCGGATTAATTCTTCGGCGGCGGCTTTTAAGCTATCCGCAGCGTGGGGGAGGCGGTGGATTTCTCTGACGAGATACTCCTCCTGATTGTTTATTTTTACATAATAAACGGCTACATTTAACGGTTGCTGGTTTTCCGCGGGGGCTTTTTTGGCTGTTTTTTCTTTTATTGCCGCACAGCCGCAGATACCGGCGAAAAAGATAACGATTACCGGGACGGCAAAATATTTATAAAAACTTGCCAATCAGAACACTCCCTGCTTAAAGCCATTTATGCTTTCAAATCATAAATAAGTATATCATTATTCCCGGGTGTGTGCAAAAATTATTTTCTCGGCTCTTCTATGCTTATTATGTCGACCCGGTTACGCCCCTTTGCTTTTGCTTCGTAGCAGCGGCGATCGGCGAAAGCCAGGAGTTTTTCTACAATTTCTTCCGGGCGGTACTCTTTTTTTCCGTCAAACGTGGCCACACCTATGCTTACTGTGAAGTGGATGACCCCTTTTTGCGTATGGAAGGCGTTGCTGGCGATTCTTTCCCGAATTCTTTCCGCCAGCCTGGTGGCGCTGGGCAGGTCCGTTTGAGGCGCCAGGATAATAAATTCTTCCCCTCCATACCGCGTCAGAATGTCTGTTCCCCGGATCGCCAGCAATAAGATCCGGACGAGTTCCCGGAGGACTTGATCGCCTACCTGGTGGCCGTAGGTATCGTTTATCTCCTTAAAATAGTCAATGTCTAAAAAGAGGACGGCCAGGGGCTGTTTATATCTCATGGAAATTTTCACTCGCCAGTGGAGCTGCTGCATCAGATATCGTCTGTTAAAAATGCCCGTAAGGGGGTCCTGCAAAATTAATTCTTTGAGCTGAAGGTTGTTTTTAGTCACGTTTTGGTAGGCAGTCCGGATTTCTTCGCTTTCTTTTTGGAGCAGGCTGATTTTGTCCGTCAGCTTGCGGCGAGCTAAAGAAAGGTACCAGGACATGCAATTAAAACTTTCGACCAGCTTGTCGAATTCAGCAAAGTAACGGGGCTGCAGGAAAATGCCGAAGTTGCCCTGGCTGATCTGGTCAATTCCCTGGCAAAATTCGTCGATAAATTTAGAAATTTGACGAAAAATTATGTAAAAAAGAAGCACGCATAGCGGTGTTATCACTACAATCAGCGCAGTACAGGCGAATACCTTAAGTTTGGCAATTTCCGGGAGCGTGTTTGGTTTAATGCAGAAATAAAGAACAAGCAAACAGGATGCGGTAGGTAGTAGGCCGAGAGCAATAAGCAAAAAACCCAGGATATTACTTAGTTTGCCCCGCAAAAGAACTTCCAGCATTTTGACTCCTCGCGGGAGAGTAATTAGTTTGCAAGTAATAATGTTGTCCGTGAAAACTTATGGAAAATTAAAAACCGTAAGCCGGTAAAAGCAGGCCCCAGCTTACGGCTACTGTCCCTTTTCAGGTATGCGTGGCTTTTCCTGATGCCTTTTCTTCAACTTTTTCCATCACCCGGTTTAACGGTCCGGAGAAGATCCCCGCTAGCGCTCCAATCAAACCGACTATTATTAATGCTGTGTAAAATGGACCCCAATCCACCGTCATGCCCTTAAACCTTCCCTTCTGGTGGAATTGCCTAAAAAAACTTTATCATTGTTTAAGCAATTAGTCAAGAGATAGTGTTTTAGAGTTTTAGAGAGTATAGCTTAAGCTTTTCGTTTTCTTATCAAAAGACCAATTTTTACGGTTTTTTGAAAGCGGTGGCGCTGAATTGCGGATATACGGCGCGTATCTTTTCTTTCACGACGGTGCGCAAAACCTGCAATTCTTCGCTGGTTGGCGGGGGCGCCTCCTTTACGTTGGGGGGGATAACCAGGGTGAAGCCCGTATTCTCAACCACCTGTTGTACCGATACTCCCGGGTTGACCGCTTCCAAAAGAGGGTTTTCCCCCTCAAAATTCAAGATCGCCAGGGGGGTAATGCATTTGGTAAATTTACCCCGGCGGTATACGTTTGGCGGCGGGTTGTTGGTGGCAGTAATAAAATCTACTTTTTCCACAAATGTGCGTTTCGAGTGGTTGACCTGGAACAAGATTATGCGGGGCACGGTGTAAGATAAGGTAGCCGAGCCCGCTCCCCCGGGCAATCTCACCTTGGGCTGGCTATAATCGCCAATGGCTACAAGATTGGTATTCCCGTGACGATCTATTTGGGCGCCGCTTAAAAAGAACAGGTCCACCTTGCCGCGCTGGCCGAGGTCAAACAGCTCTTTCATTCCTTCGGTAAAGGGCCAGTATTCCTTAAACCGCCAGATGGCCAGGCTGGCGTTAGGCGCGTGCGTGTGGTGGGCCAAAATGCATCCCGCGGCCACTACGGGGGAAAGGGTGCCCACGCCGATCCTTTCGCCGTCGCGCACCTCCCGGCTGATCAGTACGGCCATTAATTCTTCAGGGGTGTAGGCCAGATCTGACATGTGATCACCTCCCTTTCAGGCAAGGAACTCTTCCAGGTACTGGCGAAAAGTTTCCGGCGTTTGTGCCGCCTGCAGGTAACGCCGGATCTCTTCGTCCTGGATCTCATAATACCCCGGGCAGGCCGTCGGTTTCGCCCCGCCGGGCAGGTGAATAACGGCGTCGATATAAATGCCCGGGATGATTATTTTATCCGCCTCTGGTTCTACGTGCGGAACGATTTCTTCCGCCGTTGCTATGGCGCGATCTGATGCGCGGGCCAGCAGGGGATCGCTTTCTCGCTTGTCCGTCAGCACATTGCCAAAGCGATCTGCTTTGTATGCGTGCATGAGCAAAAGATCTGGCTTGATGGCGGGAATGGCTACCAGATCATCTTCCCCGTACGGATTTTTAATGATCTGAAAGTCGGGACGGATGCGCAAGTAGTCGGTGCCGATTAAGCCCCGGACGGGCAAAAAAGGCAAGCCCATGGCTCCAGCCTGGAGCCCGGCAAAAAAGCTCGTTCAGGCATGTTCTTTTAGTTTTAAGCGGCCGCTTTCCGCATGGCGCCGCAGATTCGGGGCCAGGCCGTACTCCCAAAGGCTGACCTGGGCAAATTCTACCGAGTTGACCAGCCCGGCGCCGATCAACAGGTCAATACCCAGGCCGCCCACCGGTGAAGCTACGAGATTTATAGATTTGCAGCCGCTTTTCATTAGTTCTTTGATTAATCCCATGGGGTTCATAAATACAGACTGGCCGCCGATGGCAATAATGCTCCCGGTTTGAAAAAATTTTTGCGCTTCCAAAAGCGGGATCAACTTTTCTGGTAGCATGGATTTTGCCTCCTTTCTTTATTCTTTAAAATATTTATAAATTCTATAAGAGAGTTTATTCTTCATCAAAAAAAGTAATCCTTCTGTAAATTTTATTTTTGATGGGCTTGTAGAAAAAAGAGCCGGTAGGATAAAATAAACCGGGAGGCAGGGCAGGAGTGATCGATGGCGGAAAAATTGCCCGCGCTACGGCGATCGTAACGGGCGCAACCATTTTAAGTAAAATTTTGGGTTTTGGTCGGGAAGTGGCCCTGGCGGCGGTTTTTGGAGCCAGTGCGGCTACCGACGCCTACCTTGTTGCCCTGGTTGTCCCGGCGGTTTTTTTTGGGATCGTGGGGAGTGCCATCACTACAGTGGGCATCCCGGTTTTTAGCGAATATTTGCATCAGCCTCAGAAGCGAAGAGAGCTCAACAAGATAATTTGGGCGAGTTTTCATGCTTTGCTGATTGTTTTTGCAGCGGCAGTGGTCATTGGGTTGGCGCTCGCCCCCTGGCTGGTCAAAGTACTGGCGCCCGGCTTTTCGCCGGCGCAGGCTTCCTTAACGGTGGGGCTGGTAAGAATAATGCTCCCCATGGTGATCCTGATGGGTTTGGTAGGTTGGGCGCAAGGGGTGCTTAACGCCTACCAGCATTTTACGATGCCGGCGCTGATGGGGATTCCGTACAACATTATTATGATCAGTGGCATTTTTCTTGCCGGTGCCTGCGGGGGTATTTACGGCGTGGCCTGGGCCACGCTTTTCGCTACGGTAAGCCAGTTTCTTATCCAGGTGCCCGCTCTCTACCGGTACGGGATTACTTATCGATGGACGTTAAATTGGCGCCATCCCGCCTTGCGGAGAATGCTTCTGCTGGCCGGGCCGGTTTTGATCGGGGTGGGGGCCAACCAGTTAAACATAGTGGTGGACCGGATACTGGCCTCCGGCCTGGCGGAAGGCAGCATTTCGGCGTTGAGCTATGCCCAGCGGGCTTTGGGGATCGCCCAGGGACTATTTGCTGTCCCGCTGATTACCGTTTTATATCCGACGCTTACGGAAAGGACGGCGCTTACCGACCTGAATGGTTTTCGGAGGGCGCTGGGCCGCGGGACTACTCTGCTGGCCTTCCTGCTTCTTCCCCTTACGGTAGGGTTGGTTGTCTTAAGGCACGATCTTGTTCAGTTTCTCTTTCAACGCGGGGCTTTTGACGCTAACGACACGCGGATGACCGCGATCGCCCTTTTTTTCTACGCGCTGGGCTTAATCTTTCTCGTCTGGCGCGACTTATTAAACAGGGCTTTTTATGCCCTGCAGGATACCGTTACTCCGATGTGGACGGGCCTGGCCGCCGTAGCGAGCAACGTCGTCTTAAACCTGATCCTGGTCCGTTACCTGGCCCATGGGGGGCTGGCCCTGGCCTCCTCCATAGCCGCCGGGATCGCCTGTCTTTTGTTGTTTAGCTGCTTGCGCCGGCGTCTGGGACGTATCGGCGGCCTGTTTTTGCTGCACCAGACCGTGCGCATTGCAACCGCCGCCTTTTTCATGGGGATCGTCGTGTGGTGGCTTGACGTTTACGGCTTAGACGCTGCCGGCTGGGCTGTTTTCGCCGGCCGCCTGGGCCTGGGCGCCGGCGGGCTGGGTGGTTTTGTGCTGCAGGGATTGCGCCTGGGTGTTTTGATTGCCGCTGGAGGTCTAATTTATACAATTTGTTGCCGGCTGTTGAAAGTAAAGGAGATGGAGTTTGTATTCAATCTTTGGCGGAGGAAGCCTTGTTCGATTTAAATTTTTTCCTCCTCACTATTATTCGAGGGGGTTGATGACCAGGCCGGTAATTAACTTGGGGTAAAAATAGGTGGATTTTTGAGGCATTTTTTCACCCTGCGCGGCCACCGCGATAACTTCTTCCACCAGCGTCGGGTTGAGGAAGAAAGCCAGCTGGTACTCGCCGGCATCTACCGCCGCCAGCGCTTTTTCCTCCTCCCGGGTAAAAGAAACATAATCTCCTCCCGCCAGCTGTTTATCTCCTATCCCCAGGAGCTTTTCCAGGATCAGGGTATGGAGAACCGAAACGTCCAGACTTTGCCAGGCGGGCGAGCGGTTTTCTTTGGTTAACGAAAGTAAAATGGCGGAATCTCTTAAAGTAAGCAGGTAGAGCTGACCGCTTCCGACGTATAAGCCAAAAGAATGGAGGCGGTCCACCTTCCCGGCGGTTTTCCTGCCGGTTGCCTGCCGGACAGCCTTTCCCCGTTCCTGCAATGCTTTCAAGAATGCCTGGAAATTTTGCCCGCCTGGTGCAAGGAAAAACCTTTCGACGCGAAAGTTTTCTTCCAGGCTTTCGAGAAGTCTTTTTATGTTCAGGTTCCGGATGTTGCGGACGAGTCGGTGGGTGGGCAAAATCACCAGGCCGGGATCGTAAAGGTTAACCAGCGTCATCATTACGTAATCGTAAAGCCGTTCCCCGGCTTTTGTTGTTTCTTGCGCCCGGCGTTCGTTTCGATAGTTGAGGGCGGTTTCGTAGCGGTGGTGGCCGTCGGCGATGTAGATGCGCTTGTTTGCCATTGCCTGCTGCACCTGGGTTATTGTTTTTCGGTCTGTAACCACCCACATGTTGTGCTGGTGGCCGTTTTCGTCAAGAAAGGAAACGTCGGGGGGGCGGTCCCCGTTTTTTGTTAGCGCCTGTTCCACAATTTTTTCCTGGTCGGCAAAAAGACCGAAGATGGGGCTAAAATTTGCCCGGCAGGCGCGCATTAACGCTAAGCGGTCAGCCTTGTGCTTGGGCAGGGTTTCCTCGTGGGGAAGCACTACGCCCTTTTCGTACGGTTCCAGTTTTACGCCGCAAATAAACCCGCGGCGGGTTTTTAACGCGCCGTCATGGGTAAATCTTTGTTCGTAACGGTAAAGGGCCGGAAGCGGCTCTCTGGCCAGGATGCCCGCTTGTTGCCAGGCCTGGAAGTCGGCCGCTGCTCGCGTGTAACGATTATTTTCTTCATTGTCGCCGGGGTAAATTTTTCCGTATTCCAGCCTGATTATGTTATATGGGTGACGGCGGTAATAACGGTCCTGGGCCGCCTCGTCAATAACGTCGTAGGGCGGGGTCACTAGATCGCTTATGGAGCCGGCTTTGCTGGTGTAACGCAAACCCTTAATCGGTACGATGGTGGCCATAATTTCCTCCTGGGACGGCAAATTTTCGGGGGATTTGGTGACAATATAATAATAATATAGTAGCCCTAAACGACGAAGTAAACCCCCATTTAACCTTTTGCCTTTTGTTTTTGGTTTTGTTTTTTTTACTTAACGAGCTTTAAGCCTTTAGATTAGCCAATAGGCGTCCTCGCTGCAGGACCAACAGGTTTGTTGTTGAACTATTTCCGTGTCAATAAAAACAAAATAAAAAAAACCGGTAGGCTTTTCAAGACACCCCCGGTTTTTTGAATTAGATTGGATGAACGCTCTTTAAAACCCCTCCGCCTTCTTCGTTCCACGCCGCGCCGCCCAGATTTCGTCGGCCGCCTTTTCCCACTCGGAGGAGCGGCGGTCTAAAAAGCGGGCGATGGTTCCCTCCAAAACGGTTTCTGCTCCCTCGTGGGTGGGGCGGGCGCCGGATTCGCGGACGATTTCCCGCAGGGCCTGCGGCACGTCAATGATTGGGCAGGGGCGCAAAAGGTTTTTGCTGAAGGGCTGCCTTTTCTGGTAGGCTGCAAACAAAGGCGACTTTAAGACCTCCAGCAAGCTTTTTTCATTAATGTTGTCCAGGGCAAAGTGGACAAAGGCGCAGGGCTCCACGTCCCCTTTGGCGTTGATGTGGAAGTAGCTGCGCCCGCCGGCGATACAGCCTTCCACCAGTTCTCCGTCATTCCAGAAATCGGCGATCTGGATCGGCTTATGCGTCCGGATGTAAGGGATGCGCTCGGCCAAATAGGCCCTTTGTTCCGGCGTAACCATGAGGTCCACGTCGGGGTTGCGCCCGATGGGGATGTAGTGAAAGGTCCAGCCGTAAGTGACCCCTTTTTCGATCAGGAAGTCGATGAATTCATCGCTGGTTACTTCCATTACGTTGTAGCGGGTAATGGTCACCGAAACCCCGAAGACCGCCCCTCTTTCGCGCAATAGGTCCATGGCCCGCATTATTTTGTCAAAGGTGCCGGCTCCCCGGCGGGCGTCCGTGGTTTCTTTCCACCCTTCCAGGCTGATGGCCGGGGTGAAGTTGCCCACCGCGATGATTTTGTCAGCCACTTTCTCGTTGATCAGCGTCCCGTTGGTGTAAGCCATAAAGGCCATGTCGCTGTGCTTGGCTAGCAGGTCAAACAGGTGCGGGTAGCACAGCGGCTCTCCGCCGGAGAAGACGATCCAGTAGATGCCCAGCTCCTTTGCTTCGGTGAAGAGACGGTCCAGCCGCGCAAGGCTCAAGGAGTCTTTTTTGCCGTATTTGCCGGCCCAGCAGCCCGTGCAGCTCAAGTTGCAGGCGCTGGTGGGGTCTACCAGAAGAAAGTTGGGGATGTGCACGCCCAGCTTTTCCGAGAGGTTCTGCCGGTAGGGAATCCCCAAAAGCATTTCGCTAATGAACCAGTTGTGCCCGAGGCGCTTTTTGACGTTCGGGTGGGTGTTGGTAAGCAGGCGGTGGACGTATTTTTGGATGGCCTCGTTTTCCCGGTAAGTGGCCGCCACACGGTCGATCTGGTCTTTATGCTTTTTGAAAACAGCGATTTTTTTGGCAACGGCTAAAAGCCGCGGGAAGTTGACCTCAGGATTTTTTTCCAGGTAGGCCAGGATGCGGAAGAGGATTTGTGCGGCCAGGAAGTTGCGGGCATGATAAAGATTAAACACTGATTTGCGCATTACTTTCCCTCCCTCTTTGAAATGCTGAGTAAGCTTCTTTTTTTAACAGCACCGCTAAATATTGTACAATTTAATAAATAAAGCTAAATTATTTAACTTTTGACCTTTATTTAATTATTTATAATCATATAAATTATCATTTGTACATTTTATGCTCACCTCCTTTTTATCGTCGATCATTTTTTTACTATAAAACCATTTTCTGTTTAGGTTGTCTTACCGATCATCTTACCCAAAAGACCAAATAAATATGCAAAAAATTATGCTGTTACCTTTTGTAAAGTTTCGCCAAGAAAGTTAACGAGCAATCTTCTTTCATTTCTGCTGAATTCAGAAACGTGTTTTTGAAATACGCCTATTTTTGTAACCAGTTTAACGGTCATGGTTTCCTTCATGGTTTTGATGGCCACTCCTAAGGCTGTGCCGGCAAACATACTGAGGATTAATTCTGGTTTTGGAGAGAGGTGAAGGAAATTTTCCATTAAGTGAATTCCCCGGTTGCCCAGTGAGTAAAGGCAGGCGGTGAGCAAGGTAATTATATAGGCGCTGTAAGTGATGGGTTTTTCTATTGTATGCACTTCTTCGAGCAATTCATCAATTATCTTTTTAGGGTCTAGTTTTTTAATCTTAATACTATCAACTACTCCTAATAATCTTTTTTTTACCGTCAACCAATCCTCGCCAGGCTGGTTTTCTGCTTGCTCTGTTGACGGTATGTGAAAGGCCAGGGGAGTTGGCCGGAACAAGACTTGCGACCGGCCCGGGTAGCGGTCCTCCCTGTTTATAGAATATTCCATGGTTAGTAAACCTTCTTTTTCCAGTTCCCGCAATACATCGTAAGCAGTCCATTTGCTTACTCCTAAAGATTGGGCGAGCGTTGCGTAATGTACAGGCTGACCGGTTTGATGATACATTTTTACGACTTTGGTTAAAAATTCTTTCCGGCGCCTGGTTAAGGGCATTCTTCTGTTCCCTCCCGGCTACCTCTTTTTATTCACATTTTAGATTGGCAAACCAGATCTGTCAAGACAAAGATTACGCTTTTTTCTTCGGTTAAGTATATACACCATGGATTTAATTGATTCAGATTTAATATAAAAAGTTATGTAATTATCTTGACAATACTACTGTAATAAATCATAATTTTAGTTAAGTATGTAAGGTTAGTCTGAAGGTATTAGAGTACATAATTGTACATAATTGAGTTAAACAAGGAGGACCCGGAAATGAGCATAACCAATGAACATCCTGTTTACGTGATCAGTGTGGCGGCCCGCCTGGCCAACGTTCATCCCCGGACTTTACGCATCTATGAGGATCACGGATTGATTAACCCTGCCCGGACCGAAGGAAATATCAGGTTGTATTCCCAGAAAGATATTAACCGAGTTCGTTATATCCGCTACCTGACCCAGATAAAAAACGTCAACCTGGCCGGAGTTAAAATTATTTTAGAAATTAAAGAAAAATATGGTATTAGCGTAATGGATCTAGAAAATTAGAAATTTACTTCTCTTGTATGCTTTATTTTCATAAATAAATTTTATGGCAAAAATTTTAAAGATTTATTGACAAAATACTTGACAATGGTATTGTCAACTTTTATAATAAAGACCAGAAAAGGAAATCTCAAGAGACCCATTCTACCAACCCATTAAAATTAAAAAAATCAGCAGGGAGGTGTGGATTACATGGATCTGGTAAGATGGGATCCTTTTAGGGACCTCACCAATTTGCAGCAGTCGATCAACAAACTTTTTGAGGAGAGCTTCCTGCAGTTGCCCAAGCGGGCAGGGATGTTCGCCAGCGCCTGGACTTTTCCCGTAGATGTCCAGGAAACGGCGGACAGCGTGATCGTGAGGGCAGAAATCCCTGGCGTGGAGAAGGACGACATTAAAGTCCACTTTGTGAACAACCAGCTTACCATCCAGGGAGAGCGCAAGCAGGAAGCCAGGGAAGAAGGCGCCCGCTTCCTGAAGCTGGAGCGCACCTACGGCAACTTTTACCGCTCCTTCACGTTGGACATACCCGTGAAGGTAGATGAAATAAAAGCAAACTACAAAAACGGTGTACTGGAAATTATCCTGCCGAAGAAAGAGGAAGTTAAACCGAAAGAAATTCAGGTGGAAGTTAAGGAATAAAACGCGCGGGTTGGTTTTTAGTAGCGCGTAAGGCGGGGAAATACCCTGCCTTTTATATTTAAACATTTTAAAACGGCCGGAAAATTTTTATATAAATACCGGAATATCGGCCCGGGGGAAATTTCCCCGTTCGTTTAATGTTCCGCCGTAAAAATTGTCATATGAAAACTGTCATATTAAAAATTATAGAACAAAATTCTTAAACTTAAATAGTTGGGGGTAATTGATATGGCAAAAGCAGTAGGTATTGACCTGGGAACTACAAATTCGGTGGTTGCCGTGATGGAAGGCGGCAAGCCGGTGGTCATCGTCAACGCGGAAGGATCGCGAACAACTCCCTCCGTAGCGGCTTTTAAAAATACGGGCGAGCGGCTGGTGGGCCAGATCGCCAAGCGGCAGGCGGCCCTTAATCCGCAGAATACGCTTTATTCCGTAAAGCGCTTTATTGGCCGCCGTTATTCCGAAGTGGCCGACGAGCGCAAGCTGGTTCCCTATAAAGTTGTGCCCGGCCCCAACGATACGGTGCGTTTTGAAGTCTGGGGCAAAAATTACGCGCCGGAAGAAATTTCGGCCATGGTTTTAAGAAAGCTCGTCGAAGACGCTTCCAGGTACCTGGGCGAGAAAGTGACGGACGCGGTCATTACGGTGCCCGCTTACTTTAACGACGCCCAGCGCCAGGCCACCAAGGACGCCGGGAAGATTGCCGGCTTAAACGTTTTGCGCATCATCAACGAGCCTACCGCGGCTGCGCTGGCCTACGGCCTGGACAAGAGGGCCAACGAAACCATTTTAGTCTTTGACCTGGGCGGCGGTACTTTTGACGTCTCTGTTTTGGAGGTGGGCGACGGAGTCTTTGAGGTAAAGGCCACCAACGGCGACACGCATTTGGGCGGCGATAATTTTGATAAAGCCATTGTGGATTGGCTGGCCGATGAGTTTAAGAAGGATTACGGCATCGATCTGCGCCAGGACAGGCAGGCTTTGCAGCGTTTAATCGAGGCGGCCGAAAGGGCAAAGGTGGAGCTTTCCACCACCCTGGAAACGCAGATCAGCCTGCCCTTTATCACCGCCGACGCGACCGGTCCCAAGCACCTGGATATGAAGCTCACCCGGGCGAAATTTGAGGATCTCACCCACCACCTGGTGGAGCGCTGCCGCGGTCCGGTGCTGGCCGCACTGGCCGACGCGAAACTGACCGAAAAGGATATTGACGAGGTAATCCTGGTGGGCGGAGCCACCCGGATGCCCGCCGTCCAGCGCCTGGTGAGGGAAATGCTCGGGAAGGAACCCAACCAGGGAGTTAACCCGGACGAGGTTGTTGCCATCGGGGCAGCTATCCAGGCGGGAGTGCTGGCTGGAGAAGTAAAAGACGTGATCTTGCTGGACGTTACGCCGCTGTCCCTGGGAGTGGAAACCCTGGGCGGCGTAATGACGAAGATCATCGAACGCAACACGACCATTCCCGTGCGGCGCAGCCAGATTTTTACCACCGCCGAAGACAACCAGCCGGCGGTGGATATCCACGTGCTGCAAGGTGAGCGCGAGATGGCCAGAGACAACCGTTCGCTGGGACGGTTCAAGCTGGACGGGATCCCGCCGGCGCCGCGCGGCGTCCCGCAGATCGAAGTGACCTTCGATATCGACGCCAACGGCATCTTGAAGGTGAGCGCCCGGGACAAAGCCACCGGCAAAGAACAGACGATAACCATCAGTGGTTCCTCCAACCTGGACCAGAGCGAAATAGAGCGCATGATCAGGGAAGCGCAGGCGCATGCTGAAGAGGATAAGCGGCGCCGGCAGGAGGTGGAGGAGCGCAACGAGGCGGACGGCCTTGCCTATCAGGTGGAGCGCCAGCTCAAAGACCTTGGCGACCACCTCCCGATACACGAAAAGGCGCGCCTGGAACAGATTTTAAGCGACCTGCGCACCGCCCTTAAAGAAAACGCACCCATTGGGCGCATCCGCAGCCTGCGCAGCGACCTCCAGCAGGCCGCCTACTCCTTATCGGAGGCTGCCTACCGGCGGGCAAGAGAAGAAGGCAGCGCGTCTGGCGGGACCCGGGGCCGCGGCGGGCGTTCGGGGAGCGATGGCGTGGTGGACGTGGAGTACGAAGAAAAATAACAAGAAGAATAATCAGCAACCTCTGGTGGAAACGGCCGGTTTCACTCTTCTATTCACGGTAGTTTATGATGGATAGACTTGAAAATTAAATTAAATAGATAGATTAAATCACATGAGTATGAGTGATTATGAGTAATATGGAGGAAGTTTAAATAAATGGCTGTACCCTACCAGGATTATTACGAAATTTTGGGCGTGAGCCGCGACGCCACGGAAAAGGAAATCAAGGCCGCCTACCGGAAGCTGGCCCGCAAGTGGCACCCGGACCTGCACACGGGCAAAATGAAACAAGAGGCGGAAGAAAAATTCAAGCAGATCAACGAAGCTTACGAAGTGCTCAGCGATCCCGAAAAACGCGCCAAGTACGACCGCCTGGGAAGCAGCTGGCGGGCAGGGCAGGATTTTGAGCCGCCGCCCGGCACAGACGTGCATTTTTATGCTACGGGCGACTTTGAATCCGGTTTTCGAAGCGGTTTCAGCGATTTTTTTGAACTGCTTTTCGGCCGCGGTACGCGCTTTGGCCGGACCGCTTCCGCCTGGGGCCCGCGGCGCGGCCAGGACGTGGAGAGCGAGATCGAGCTCAACTTAGAAGAGGCCTACCGTGGAACGGTAAAGACCGTGCAGATCTCTAGCGGGACGGTATGTCCCGAGTGCGGAGGCGCAGGTCTTTCCGGCCGGAGTTTTTGCGCTCAGTGTGGCGGCACGGGAACACTCCCGGACACGAGAACGCTGGAAGTAAAGATTCCACCCGGGATTCAGGAGGGCAGCCGCATTCGTTTGAAGGGCCAGGGAGGGGAAGGCCTGGGGGGAGGTCCGCGGGGCGACCTCTACCTGAAGGTGCGTCTCCTCCCTCACCCCGTTTTTACCGTGAAGGGCAGCGACCTGGAAACGGAGATCGTTTTAACTCCCGAGCAGGCTGTCCTGGGCGATAAGGTTACCGTGTCCACGCTGGACGGTCCGGTGACGGTTACCGTGCCGGCGGGAAGCCGGGCGGGAACGAAGCTGCGCTTGCGCGGAAAGGGGCTGCCAGGAAAAGACGGCGCGCGCGGCGATCAATTCGTGCGGGTGATCATCGATATCCCCGCCTCCTTGAGCGAACAGGAGCGCCGGCTTTACCGGCAGCTCAAGGAACTGCGGGAAAAAGCCTGACGGTGGGCAACGCCGGCATAACCTGAGTACTTGCTTGACGAGGGAGTGAACATGAATTTCATTCAAATTCGCTACCATGGTGTGCAAAAAGAAAGGCTCAGCATCTACCACCTGGAGTTTCACCCTGAAATGATCAGGACGCTGAGCGAACTGGGGATCATTGAAATCAGCGACGACTGCATTACTCCCGAGCAGCTGAAGCGCATTTATAAATTGCTGCGCTTGAAAAACTGTTTGGGTGTGAATCTGCCCGGCGCGGCCATTATTCTGGATCTTTTGGACCGTATTGAAGAGCTGCAGGAAGAAATTGAAAGATTAAAAAGAGCAAGGTGAGGGAAATGGATCTCAATCGCTTCACGAAAAAATCGCAAGAGGCGCTCCTTGCCGCCCAGCGGCTGGCCGCCGAGCGGCGCCACCAGGAAGTGGGCACAAAGCATCTGCTCGCCGCCCTGCTGGCCCAGGAAGGGGGGCTGGCTCCCCGTTTCCTCGAGCGGGCGGGGGTTAGTCTAACGCTGCTGCAGTACAGGCTGGAGGAACTGCTGCAAAAAACCCCGGCGGTGTTTGGCTACGAAGGAGCTTTGCATGTCGGTGCGGGCCTGGCGCGGGTGCTGGCCCGGGCGGAAAAGGAAGCGCAATCTTTGAAGGACGAATATATCAGCGTCGAGCATCTCTTGCTGGCCATGCCGGAAGAAGGGGAGGAGGAAATTAAAAACCTCTTCCGGCAGGCGGGCGTGAACAGGGACTCTTTGCTGCGCGCGCTCCGGGAGGTGCGGGGCAGCCAGCGCGTAACCAGCGACAGTCCGGAAGAAACGTACGAAGCCCTGGAGCGGTACGGCCGCGACCTGACCAGGCTCGCTGCCGAAGGCAAGCTCGACCCGGTGATCGGCAGGGACGACGAGATCCGCCGGGTGATGGAAATTCTTTCCCGGCGCACGAAAAACAACCCTGTGCTCATTGGCGAGCCGGGGGTGGGAAAAACGGCCATCGTGGAGGGTCTGGCCAGGCGGATCGTGGCCCGCGACGTCCCCGAGGGGCTAAAGGATAAGCGGATCATCGCCCTGGACATGGGGGCTCTGGTGGCCGGCGCAAAGTACCGGGGGGAATTTGAGGAGCGCCTGAAGGCGGTGTTAAAAGAGGTGCAGGACGCCGCCGGCAAAATCATTCTCTTTATTGACGAGCTGCACACCGTGGTGGGGGCCGGCGCAGCCGAAGGCGCCATGGACGCCAGCAATCTTTTAAAGCCTATGCTGGCCCGCGGCGAGCTGCGCTGCATCGGAGCCACCACCATTGACGAATACAGAAAGCACATTGAAAAAGACGCCGCCCTGGAAAGGCGCTTTCAGCCTGTGATGGTCAATCCGCCGTCGGTGGAGGAAACCATCTCTATTTTGCGCGGCCTTAAAGAGCGATACGAGGTTCACCACGGCGTGCGCATCCAGGACACCGCGCTGGTGGCCGCCGCCGTCCTCTCCGACCGCTACATCACGGACCGCTTCCTGCCGGATAAGGCGATCGACCTGGTGGATGAAGCGGCGGCGCGCCTGCGCACGGAGATCGACAGCATGCCCACCGCTTTGGATGAAATCACCCGGCGCATCATGCAGCTGGAGATTGAAGAGGCGGCTTTGAAAAAGGAGAAAGACCAGGCTTCGCAGGAGAGGCTGCAAAAGATCCAGAAGGAGCTGGCGGACCTGCGCCTTGATGCCGAAGCCATGAGGGCCCAGTGGCAGGCGGAAAAGCAGGCCATCGCCCGGGTGCGCGCCTTAAAGCGGGAGATCGAGGAAGTGCGCATGGAAATTGAAAAGGCGGAAAGGGAATACGACTTAAATCGCATGGCCGAGCTCAAGTACGGACGGCTCAACGAATTGGAAAGAAGGCTGAAAGCGGAAGAGGAGTTGCTGGCGGGCAAGCAAAAGCACAACATGCTCTTAAAGGAGGAAGTGGACGAAGAGGACATCGCCCGGGTAGTCAGCCGCTGGACGGGCATTCCGGTGAGCAGGCTCATGGAAGGGGAAAAGGAAAAGCTCCTGCGCTTAGAAGAGCTGCTGCACGAGCGCGTCGTCGGCCAGGACGAGGCGGTGCGGGCCGTAGCCGACGCGGTATTACGGGCCCGCAGCGGGATCAAGGATCCGAACAGGCCGGTAGGCAGCTTCATTTTCCTTGGCCCCACCGGCGTGGGGAAAACAGAGCTGAGCCGGGCGCTGGCCGAGGCGCTTTTCGACGACGAGCGCAACTTGATCCGCCTGGACATGTCCGAATACATGGAAAAGCACACCGTGGCACGGCTTATCGGCGCGCCCCCCGGCTACGTGGGCTACGAGGAAGGCGGCCAGCTCACGGAGGCCGTGCGCAGAAAGCCCTATAGCGTCGTGCTTTTTGACGAGATTGAAAAAGCGCATAACGATGTCTTTAACGTGCTGCTGCAGATCCTCGACGACGGCCGGCTCACCGACGGCAAGGGCCGGACGGTGGATTTCCGGAACACCATTATCATCATGACCTCCAACATCGGCAGCCAGCATATCCTGAGCTTCCAGGAAAGGGGCGGCGATTACGAGAAAATGAAGGAGGGCGTGCTCGCCCTCTTAAAGCAGCATTTTCGCCCCGAATTTTTGAACCGGGTAGACGAAATCATCGTTTTCCACGCCCTGGAGCGCACGCAGGTGCGCCAGATTGCCGTCCTGCTTCTCAAGCGCCTGGCGGCCAGGCTGGCGCAAACCATCGGCTGCGCCCTGCACTGGGGCGAGGGGGCGGTGGACTACCTGGCCGAAAAAGGGTACGATCCGGCTTTTGGGGCCCGGCCGCTAAAGAGGGTTATCCAGCAGGAGGTGGAAACCCCCCTTTCGCGCAAGATCGTCCGCGGGGAAGTCAAGGCAAAGGACGTGGTTACGTTAAAAGGAAGCGGCGGTGTGCTCAGTTTCGAAGTGACCCCGGCCGCATAGGGCGAGGGAGAGGGAAATGAATTTTCGGGAGCAGGCCGTAGGCTATTTGAAGAGAAGAGATTTTCCGGGCTTGCTGGGCGCGGCCAGGCCGGCGGCGGTTTGGCGCGCCCTTTTTTCTCTTTTGTACGCCGCTGACGACCTGATCCACTGGCGGGCGGTGGAGGCGCTGGCCTGCGCCGTGGACGCGCTGGCCGCCGAAAGGCCGGAAAAGGGACGCGATATCCTGCGCCGCCTCTTCTGGGCCCTCAACGATGAATCGGGAGGCAACGCGCGCAGCGTTCCGGAGGCCATCGGAGCGATCATCAGCCGCCGCCCCGGCCTGTACGGGGACCTGGCTTCCATCCTCCTTTCTTATCTCGACGATCCAGCCTTGCGGTGCGGGGTTTTGTGGGCGGCGGCCGAAATCGGCCGGGTCAGACCCGCGCTGGTAAGCCCGGCGGCGGATAAAATTTTGTCCCTGCTCGGCGACCAAAGTCCCGCGGTGCGGGCGCACGCGGCCCGCGCGCTAAGAGCGCTGAACATCAAGCCGCCCGGGGAAATGGCAAGTAAATTACGGGAAGATGATTCCACGGCGTGTATTTATCTTGACGGGAAACTTAAAAAAGTCACCGTGGCCGAAATGGCCGCCGGAGATGCACATTAAAAATTTTCTTGACAGCAGGGTTGGTTTTTGATAATCTTTACTGGAACCGAATCCTTTAAACCTGGTCCAGCGAGGCCGGTAAGGAACATAGGAAAAGCTGACAGTGGTCGAACTATGCCTGCTTACCGGTGTAAGCAGGCATTTTTACTAAGGTGGGTCAATTAATCATGAACGAAAAAGACTTGCGCCAGAAGGCTCAGATCCTGGACGCGGAGGGTATTCGCCGGGCCCTGGTGAGAATTGCCCACGAAATTGTCGAACGCAACAAGGGGACGGAAAACCTGGCCTTGATCGGCATACAGCGCCGGGGTGTGCCCCTGGCCAGGCGTTTGTCCGCCTGCATTAAAGAAATTGAGGGCAGCTCCGTTCCCATCGGCATCCTGGACATCACCCTCTACCGCGACGACCTCACCACTTTAAGCCACCAGCCGCTGCTTCAGAAAACCGACGTTCCTTTTCCGGTAGAAAACAAAAAGATCGTTCTGGTGGATGACGTGATCTACACGGGGCGTACGGTCCGCGCCGCCTTAGACGCCGTGATCGACCTGGGGAGGCCGAAGTTGATCCAGCTGGCCGTGCTCATTGACCGGGGACATCGCGAACTCCCCATCCGGGCCGATTACGTGGGAAAAAATGTGCCCACCTCGCGCCGGGAAGTGGTGGCGGTGCGCTTAATGGAGACCGACGGCGAGGAAAAAGTCCTTATTTTAGAAAAGAAAACAAATGCTTGAACTTTGCAGGAGGCGGACAATGCAGTTAAAAGGAAAGGATCTGCTGGGGCTGGCCGAAATGACTGCCGAAGAAATTGACCTGATCCTGGATACGGCGGCCCGCATGAAAGAAATAATTTCGCGGCCTATTAAAAAGGTGCCCGCCTTGCGAGGACGCACGGTAGTCAATGTTTTTTACGAGCCCAGCACCCGCACCCGCGTTTCTTTTGAGCTGGCCGCCAAATATTTAAGCGCCGACAGTATAAATATCTCCGCCTCCGCCAGCAGTGTGGCCAAGGGGGAAAGCTTAAAAGATACCGCTCGCACCATTGAAGCTCTCGGCGCGGACGTGGTTGTGCTCCGTCACCCGCTGGCCGGGGCGGCGCACTTGCTGGCGAAAACAATCAACGCCGCGGTGGTGAACGCCGGTGATGGGGCGCACGAGCACCCCACCCAGGCGCTGCTGGATATATTTACGGTGAAAGAGAAAAAGGGTATTTTAAAAGGAGTCAAAGTAGCCATTATCG
Organism: Desulfovirgula sp.; assembly: GCA_020725585.1. Taxonomy (GTDB): domain Bacteria; phylum Bacillota; class Desulfotomaculia; order Desulfotomaculales; family Nap2-2B; genus JAIMBK01. The sequence continues at coordinate 3,912 of DYES01000065.1, read as the reverse complement.
GTGATATTTTACATAGCCGCGTTGCCCGCTCCAATATCTGGGGCTTTTTTAAAATGGGGGCAAACGTTGTGGTTTGCGGTCCGGCGACCGTGATTCCCCCGGAGGTGGAACGCCTGGGAGTTCGCGTGTATCACCGCATTGAGGAAGCAGTCTGCGAAGCAGACGTGATTATGATGCTGCGCATTCAACTGGAAAGGCAGAAGGCGGGTCTTTTCCCCAGTTTGCGGGAATACAGCCGCCTTTATTGTTTAAATGAGGAAAGACTGTCTCTGGCCAAACCCGATGCCTTGATCATGCATCCGGGGCCGGTGAACCGGGGAGTGGAAATCAGCCCCGAGATGGTTGAACATCCCAGGTCGGTAATTAACGAGCAGGTTACCAACGGGGTAGCCGTGCGCATGGCCATTCTATACCTGCTCACCGAAAGGGGAGGATGACCCGTGAAGCTGATCATAAAAGGTGGCCGGATCATTGATCCGGTTGCCCGGAAGATGTTTTTTGCCGATGTGCTGGTGGGCGAAGGAAAAATTCTGGCCATCGGCACTGACCTGGGCGGGGAGGGCGAACAGTGCGTAGCCGTTGACGCCCGCGGAAAGCTGGTCGCGCCCGGGCTTATTGACATGCACGTCCACCTGCGGGACCCCGGCTTCGAGGCGAAGGAAACCATCGAGACGGGCACGCGGGCGGCGGCCCGCGGGGGCTTTACCAGCGTCGCCTGCATGCCGAACACCGATCCGGTGGCGGACAATAAAGCGGTAATTACTTATATCTGCGCCAGGGCTAAAGAAAAGGGTCTGGTGAATGTTTTTCCGGTCGGGGCCATTACCGCCGGCTGCGCGGGGGAACAGCTTTCCGAAATGGCCGATTTAAAAGCAGCGGGAGCGGTGGCCGTTTCCGACGACGGCCGCTGTGTCGCCAATTCCGGCGTACTGTACAGGGCCATGCAATATGCTCGGATGGTAGGTCTGCCTATAATCGAGCACTGCGAGGACGCCGGATTGTCGGCGGGCGGGCTCGTTCACGAAGGATACATCTCCACCGTGCTGGGTTTAAAAGGCATCCCGGCGGCCGCCGAAACGATCATGGTGGCCCGGGATATTATTCTGGCCGAAGCGACCGGCTGCCGGTTGCACGTCGCCCACGTAAGCACGGCGGGATCGGTGGAGCTGATCCGGCAGGCCAAGGCAAAAGGTCTGCCCGTTACGGCGGAAGTTACCCCCCATCATTTTTCCCTGACCGAAGAGGCGGTAGTCAACTTTGATCCTAACACCAAGGTTAACCCCCCCTTGCGCAGCGCCGCGGACGTGCGCGCCGTGCGCGAAGGGCTGCGCGACGGCACCATCGACGTGATCGCCACCGACCACGCGCCGCACACCGTCCAGGAAAAGGATGTGGAGTACGGGCTTGCCCCCTTCGGCATGGTCGGGTTGGAGACCGCGGTGGGGCTGGTCTGGACAAAACTGGTGCTTCCCGGCGTCCTCGATCCCGTGGAGGCAATTGCCAAAATGACAGTCAACCCAGCCCGCATCCTGGGTCTTTCCAAGGGCACCCTGGCGGTAGGGGCGGATGCGGATATCACGATCATCGATCCGGAGCGGGAGGAGGTAGTCGATCCGGCCCGATTTGCCAGCAAGGGCCGGAATACCCCCTTTGCCGGCTGGCGGTTAAAGGGCCTGCCGGTGGTCACGATCGTCGGAGGGAAGATCGTGTTCAGGCGGGAGGGGATTATCGACGGCGGATAAAAACACCGCCAGCCGTTCAATTAGATCCCGGCAAATTCGAGTTGAGCCATGAGGTTTTTCAACAATTTTCTAGGTGACCGAAAGTTAGTTAGCAAACAAAGTTGTTTACGGGAAGGAGATATCCAATGCAGGCAACGCTTGCCCTGGAAGACGGGACGATCTTTAAAGGCCGGGCCTTCGGCGCCGCCGGCGAACGGTGGGGGGAGGTGGTTTTCAACACCGGTATGACAGGCTACCAGGAAATTCTCACCGACCCTTCCTACTGTGGGCAGATTGTGGTGATGACCTACCCGTTGATCGGCAACTACGGCATCAACCGGGAGGATTTTGAATCTAAAAAGTCCTACGTGCGGGGGTTCGTCGTTCACGAGGAATGCACTCAGCCCAGTAACTGGCGGGCCAGCTACCGCCTGGCCGACTTCTTGGACCGGGAGGGGGTGGTGGGGCTCTCCGGAGTGGATACGCGCGCCCTGACCCGCCACCTGCGCAATTACGGCACTATGCGCGGGGTAATCAGCACGGAAGCGGCCGACCCCCGGGACCTGGTCGAAAAGGCCCGCAGCTGTCCTCACCTGACCGGCCAGGAGCTGGTGCCCGAAGTGGCCACCGAAGAAATTTACGTTCTGGAAGGGAACGGCCCCCGCGTGGTGTTGATTGACCTGGGTTCCAAGCTGAACATCATTCGCCACCTGCAGAAGAGAAATTGCGAGGTGGTTGTGGTGCCGCCCAAAACGACGCCGCAGGAAATACTTTCCCTGCATCCCCAGGGAGTTTTAATCTCCAACGGACCGGGAGATCCGGTGGATGTACCCGCGACCATTGCCACCACCAGGGAATTAATTGGGCGGCTGCCCATGTTTGGGATTTGTTTGGGGCACCAGGTAATTGCCCTTGCCCTGGGCGCCAAAACCTACAAAATGAAATTCGGTCACCGCGGCGCCAACCACCCGGTGAAAGACCTGGCCACCGGGAAAGTGTACATCACTTCGCATAATCACGGTTTTTCGGTGGCTGAAGAATCGTTGCGGGGGCTACCGGTTGTTGTCTCGCACCGGAACTTAAACGACCAGACTGTGGAAGGGATCCGGCACCGGCACCTGCCGGTTTTTGCTGTGCAGTACCACCCGGAGGCTTCTCCCGGACCGCAGGAATCCGCCTACCTGTTTGATCAATTTATGGAACTAATGAGGGACGCTTAACAAGGAGGAGCAGATATTTAAAAATGCCGATCAAAAAAGGTATCCGCAAGGTAATGGTGATTGGTTCGGGACCGATTATTATCGGCCAGGCGGCGGAGTTCGATTACGCCGGGACCCAGGCCTGCCGCGCTCTGCGCGAAGAGGGCCTGGAGGTGGTATTGATCAACAGCAACCCGGCGACCATCATGACCGATACCAACATGGCCGACCGGGTTTACATCGAACCTTTGACCCCGGAATTTGTCGCCGCGGTGATTAAAAAAGAAAAACCGGACGGACTGCTGCCTACTCTGGGCGGGCAGGTAGGGCTGAACATGGCGCTTAAGCTGGCCGAGGCGGGCATCCTGGCCGAAGCAGGGGTGCAGTTGCTGGGCACCTCTTTGGAGGCTATTAAAAGGGCGGAGGACAGGGAAGAGTTTAAAACGACCATGGAGAGCATCGGCGAGCCCGTGCCGGCCAGCGTTATTGTGAAGAGTGTGGAGGAAGCGTTGGCTTTTGCGAAAGAAGCCGGTTTTCCCCTTGTGGTTCGTCCCGCCTACACCCTGGGGGGAACGGGCGGGGGAATGGTCTATAACAGGGAGGAATTAATCGCCGTCACCACCAGGGGGTTGCGGGCGAGCATTATTCACCAGGCGCTGGTGGAAAAAAGCGTGGTCGGCTGGAAAGAGATTGAGTTTGAAGTGATGCGGGACAGCGCTGACAACTGCATAACCATCTGCGGCATGGAAAATATCGATCCCATGGGCATCCACACCGGAGACAGCATTGTGGTCGCCCCGGTGCAGACTTTAAGTGATTATGAATACCAGATGCTCCGCAGCGCAGCGCTTAAAATTATCCGGGCGCTGGGCGTAGAGGGCGGCTGCAACATCCAGTTTGCCTTCAATCCGAACAGTTATCAGTACTACGTGATCGAAGTGAATCCCCGCGTGTCCCGCTCATCGGCCCTGGCCTCCAAGGCTACCGGTTAC
>DYES01000004.1 GCA_020725585.1 Desulfovirgula sp. | reverse complement strand
GTTTTTTTCCGGCCCTTTGAGGGAGTAAAGAGGCTTTCTAATCTTCTCAATCGTATTTTTGGTTTTCTGGAACATGAGAACCATCCTTTTGCCAGGGCCTGCCGGATCGCCCGGGGGTTTATTTCCAGTTGTTTACCAAGTTTTTCGACAACTTTACCTAAATTCCTGCCTTTTCGATAAAATTTTTTCCCTATATTTCAAAGGAAGTTTCCCGTGTGGGCATTGCCTGCACGGTTGCACCGTTTACTTTTTCAAGTAACTTTCACACCGCAGGTTTCTCCAGGCCTTTCTTACCTTTGGACATCCAGCGGAGGATCTTCTGCTCGGGCACATCTATGGCCGCGGCCTCGGGCGCGCTGGCGAGGGGGTTCGCCCGCAGGTAGTCCCTCACTTTTGGAAGTCGTATTTCTCCTGCTCCTGAAAGCGCGGGCAGAGCCTCCGGGTCGTCCCTGTAGACGATCGCCCTGCTTTCGTATTGAATACCACGCAGCTGAAAAGAAACGCTTCCATTTTTTTGCACCTTCCGTCCAGCGCGCCGTCAGGCGAAATATACGCTACCAGGTCGTAGGACCGGGTGAGGCACATCTGCGTGTACCGCCTGTTTTCTTCGTGATAGGTTGGAAAGTAAAGCCCCCAGTGAGCTAAAAAGTTCATTTCCGGGCGGTCGGTGACAAAGCCCCTCGGGCTCGCGTTCGGTCCTAGAAACGGTGCAAAAGCCGAATTTAGGGGAAAACAGCTGGACGAGCTGGCCCAGGCCCTGGGCATGAGCGCTGATGAACTCAAAGCCGAACTGCAGCAGGGAAAGAAGATCGCCGACATCGCCCAAGAGAAAGGACTTACCGCGGATCAATTGCGCCAGAAGTCTCTCGACGCCAGGATCCAGGCCATCCAGCAGGCGGTGAAGGACGGCAAGATTTCGCAGGAAAAAGCCGACGAAATGATCAAAAGCTCCAGAACGCGCCACAGCATAGGGGTTTTGGGCGCTTCGGCCCGCCCGCTGCTGAACAAGCCAAGTGATCAAAAACACTATTCCCAACCGACAGAAAAGGCCAGCAAAAATCTGGCCTTTTCTTACTTGTGTTCCTTCCCTGCGGCACCACAAACTAGCCCCCGTATACGCTTCCTTCCGTTACCGCCCCTCCGCTGGTTAAACTACTCGAAAAAAGAGGGCGCCCCTTTTCAAAGCGCCCAGCTCAGCTTTTGTTTTCAGTTGATCGCCACCACTTGACCATCTTCGAACCAGTCGACGTCAGCGCCCAGGTTTTCGCCCACGAAGCGGAGCGGGACGACTGTCCGCCCGGACGGAACCACCTGAGCAGGTACGTCGAGGGCCACCTTCTGCCCGCTGACCTCAGCCTCGGAGCGGCCCACGTAGAGAATCACCGTCTTCCCGTTAGCCGGGTTCGTGATGGTGACCACGCCGCTTTTGTAGTCCACCTCCAGCCCCAGGGCCTCCGCAATCGCCCGGACAGGCACCATGATGCGGCCTTCCTTGACGAACGGCTCGGCGTCAAAGTTGGGCTTCCTGCCCTTTACGAACACCTTAACGCCTTTCTTGCCCGCCTTCTTGTAAAGTTCACCGACTTTCTTGTACAGGTCGTCGTCTTTAGGCTCGGCGGCGATGGCCTCCTCCACGTCTTCCGCCGCTTCCTTTACTTCGCCGAGTTCTTCCTTCAGAATGGCCCTGTAGGCGTACACGGCGCCCGGCACGGTCTCGGGAGACTCGATCAACTTACTCAGCTCGGCCAGCGCTGCTTCCCTGTCGCCCTTGGCCTTTAAGCACTGGGCCAGCAGCACCGCAACCTTGACTGTCGGGTGCGTTAACTTTCCTTCCAGTTCCTTCAGGAGCGCGATGGCTTTGTCGTACTCCCCAACATTGCGGTAGGCTACAGCCAGCTTCCAGAGAAGCTCCGGATCGCCGGGCACCTTCGCAATAGTCTGCTCCAGTCTAGCGATGTACTTCTCAAGCCCTTTTATTTCTGACTTGCTCAGTTCCTCGTCTTCGATTCCTTCTTTAATTTTGTACTCAAGCTTCTGCTCGACCTTGAGCCGGAACTCTTCTCCTTCGTTCTGCGTGCGCGTTTTGACCTCGAATCTGCGCTGCTCTTTGTGCAGGGGGTTTTCCAACGTATCAGCTCCAAATGCCATCCCACCGATGCTAAGCATAAAGATAGCCACGGTTACCAATGCAAGCAGCAAGCGAAGTTTCCTGCACACCGTTCGTCCCTCCCAAAAATGGTTTATGTTTGAAAGAACTTTCTTTGAAAGAATTTTCCCCGGTAATCGACCACCTCCTCTCTCCCGCTGGGCAGCCGGCCACCGGAGAAAACTTACTTTCCTTTCCCCAGCAGCCGGGCCGCCGTAGCGGGTTAACCGCTTTAGGCCCCTTGGCTTTGCGCCCCCGGCTTTCGCCGGGTTTGCCCTTGGTGGGGTATCCTTTTATCATTTATACGATACGCGGTTCTTTCTTTGGGGGGTTCCTTTAAAAAAAGATGACCCGGGGTGGCTACCCCGGGTCATGCTAGAGCCTCCATATTCCCAGCGTTTGCTTGGCAATGTTCCCCGCTTTATCCTTCACCATGATCGTTACTTCGTTAAAGCCGGCATCCGGCAGGGGCATGCTGACAACCCTGCTGTAGGGCACCCAGTTGACCCCGTTATAGCTTACTTCCAGCTGTTCGTCCGGCGTATAATTATCGGTTGCGGTCAGCACCACCGCCGCCTGCGACGATGAGGACGCCGTCGCCCCCTTCTGCCAGGCCTTTCGCTCCAAAATTGACTTTTTCTTCGCGCTATGATAGCATAATAATGTAACAGGAGGTGTTACATAATGGATAACACTAAAATGGTGCATATAAGGTTACCGAAGAACATTATTGCACAAATGGAACAACTCTTAAAATCTCTTACCATGAGTCGTAACGAATTCATCGTCCGGGCAGTTGTGGAAAAAGTAAACCGCGAAATACGGCTCAGGGGATTGAGGGAAACCCGAGGGGTTCTCGGGCCAGAGGACGTACCGGAATGGACAGAAGTTCCAGGGGCAGATTGGGTCCGGAAAGTGCGCGGCGAGGACGGTGAACCACCAGTATGGGCTACCTAATAGATACCTGTGTCTTGATCGACCACTTGACCGGACGGCTATCCCCCGCTACGGTAGCCTGGCTGGAACAGGTGATAACGTCCGGTCTAGCGGTCACCAGCGTTATCGTCTACCACGAACTTCTGTACGGAACCCGTACCGAAAAAGCAAGAGCCGCCGTTGAAAAACTACTAGAAGCGTGGGAAGTACTTCCCGTAGACCGCGGAATTGCCAAACGTGCGGCCGAAATCTGGCGTGATCAGGCTACTAAGGGCAGGACCCTGGGAATGGCTGACTGCCTGATCGCAGCGACGGCCGAGTTGAACAACCTGAAAGTGGTCACCGCAAACGTTAAAGATTTTCCCACTATCGGAACGATACTTCCCGGAGAAGCCGCCCGGGAAAGCTGACCTTCTGACATCCTTCCCCGAATAAATTCGGAAGATTCCTATGGAGAAAAACCTTCCGAACCCATCCAGGGTTCCTCGGGAATTTCGTGCCCTTTTCGGGTTCACGCCCGGTTCCGGTTGGGATTTGCTTCAGCGGACACATTTCTGCCCCGCGTCACCAGCTCACACGTTGGGCCGTGCCAACCGGCCCGCCCCGGAAGGTTCAAGGGACCACCTGCCCTCCACCCTTCCGGGCGGCGGTGCTTTCCGGTCTGAAGACCGTACTCCGCACCGCTAAGGTTACGCGGCAAGGCCGCTGATTGCCTGGGCGATGTTGTCCGCGGCGTTCACGTCGATGTGCTTTATCTTCTTGCTTATCTGCACCGGAGGCACTCAAACCAGCGGCCTTTGAACCTGCTCTTTACCACTATAAAAAACTCATTTCCCTCACTACCGCCCCGATCTCCCCCGCCGCCGCCGCGCTCCGCTTCCTCCAGGGTTCTCCCGTAATAGCACCACGCCGTCGGCGCGTCCGCCAGCTCGAGGTGCAAAACCCCGTGCTCTTTTAGCACGTCGGCGGCCATCGCGGCAACCGTGGACGTACCGACGCCGCCTTTGACACCGAAAAACGCGCAGACGTGCTCCGCGCTTTCGAGAAATTCGAGGATTTTCGGTTTTTCATGTTCGATGTTAAACTCAAGACACGTTTCTTCAAAGAGATTTCACCGATTACAGCCTGATGTTTTCCAGGTATTTTTGCCTGGAAAGATAAAACCGCCAAACAAGCCCGGTAAAAAGCGTAATATATGCGATTAACGGCACTGGCATACTTATCTCCTTGAAATGCCCACTCTGCCTCTTCCCAGGTTTCCCACGCCTTTTTCATCTTGGCCCGCGCGAGTTCCTTTTTCAATTCGTTCACGATACAATTACTCCTTCGCGCTGAACGTTTTGATAAAAAGCGTCCGCCTGAAACAGGGGCGATTGAAATTCCTCCAGCGAACAGGGCAAGGTAATCAGGTCTTTGCCTTCCTGTAAACTAAACTCAAACGCCTCATCAATGATGATCTCTCTGATCTTTTCATCCATCCTTTCGACCACAACCAGCACGTCTAAATCAGAATCCGGCCCGGCAGTTCCGCGCGCCTGCGAGCCAAAAAGAATTAACAGTTTAACTGGTACTTTCCTTTGCTTCAAAGCCCCAGCATAACGTTTCACTATTGCTATAGCCTTTTCTTTTGAATCCACTGTATCCACCTCCAGGGTTTATATTTGTAATAGTATGTATCCAATATTTGTTAAACAAAAACCGGGGGAGAAACAGTAAACCCCCAGGGCGCTTCCATCATGTTTTATTTTTTCGCTAAGGCTTTTCTCCCAGCAGCATGCTACTACGCCAATAGTTGGCCTCTTCAAAAGTTTTCAAGTTATCCAACATAATCCTGCAAGTGCATAAGTCATGTAATTTCAGAATGTTGGGCGGGATTTATTGACCACTGCCTCCAGAGGGTATTTTAAAGGCATTTTCCAAACCAGGGCAGAGGACGTTCGGAAGCGATAGCGAAGTCCACCTTGGTCGCTTTTAGGTATCATGTCCATCTCCTGTAAAAAGGAGGTGACAAATTTGATGTATTCCCTACTCCCGCCTGCCTTGGACCAGTATTTGCATGAATCACTGAAACGCCGCAGAACACTGCCCGCCGTGCGGTAGTGATGCTGTTCCTCTTCCGGGGCAAGCCGCGCCCGTTTAAGGAGTTGGTGCCAGTTGCGGGTTGTAGCCCGGGTGAAAGGTCGCCATGCAGCGGTTTGCCAGTTCCTCAACGGCAGGCGAAAATCCTGTTCGTTCCGGCGGTTCTCTTTTCTCTAAAAACGCGGCTACGTTTAGACCCGCAGATGGCCAGGGCAAGGGCGACGTCCTCGTCGGACAGTCCAGCATGCCTGCTGGCTATATAGCCTATTTGCCGCTCCATACACAAAAGGCTCGGATAGTAAGCATCCTCTTCCCCCCGGATATCGGAAAACCGGGTCTTCGTCTTGTTCCAAAGACGTAACTCCCAGCAGGGATTTGGTGCTTGTACGCCCATGCCTCGCCTGTCCGTAAAGCCCTCCCCATAAGGAAAAATAAATAAGCCCTAATTTGGTGTCCATTTTCTCTTTATAAGGAAAAAACCTCAGACGCCGCGCCTGCTCGAAAAAGATCAAAGAATAACTGTTCCTCTGTAAAAGCGGGGATCACTTCTTTAGTATGGCGGACAAGCGGCACTTTGTGCATGGGGGCTGTCTTGGATTACCTTCTTTTCAACGAGGTAATTGAAGAAAGTCCGCAGGCTACGCAACCGGCCGTTAATAGTGGTCGGCTTTAGCTTTTTTTCGCGGCAAAATAAAATGTAATCCTCGATGTCTTCGCGGGTAATCAGGGAAGGGATTAAGTTCCGGTTGTTTTGTCGCAGGAACCTTTCAAAAAAAAGCAATTCGGTAACATACCAATTGATGGTGCTCTGGCGGGTACCCTTCGTAAGGTGGTGCCGGGAGAAGCTATTGATGGCTTCACGGAGGTTAACGTTTTCCGGAGAGAGGTTTTTGATTTTTTGAACGCGGGTAATCATGTCTTGGGGGAGATCTGTTTTCCTCCGGCGGGCCATGATCGGGTTTCTCCTTTCGTTCAAAGCACGCCAGACTCCTCGCAAGACTCCCGCAAGACTCTTATGAACGGATAAAACAAAAACTTCCGGTCTCGAATTCCCCGGAAGCTTTGATTTTACTGGGTTTGGTGCGGCAGAAGGGACTTGAACCCCCACGGGCCTGCGCCCACAAGAACCTGAATCTTGCGCGTCTGCCAATTCCGCCACTGCCGCAGGAAATAATTTTAGTCTGTCTTTCTTTCTGTCCTTAAGTATAAAAGATGGCGGGCCAAAAGTCAATATCCCCGCCCGGCGGCCGGGAACATTTTTCCCTCTCCCTTCGTCAATAAAACTAAAGCGGCCCTGCCCGGGCTGTACGTCTTCAGCGTCTCTTTAGCAGACGGCCTAGTCAAGATCATGCCAGGATCATGCCAATATTTACATGATAGCCGGGCCGCGCATCATGAAATACTAATCGTGAATAGCGAATACATCCCAAACAGGCGCTAATCTGCATTTCCGAAGGGAGTTTTTGCACCTTGTCCAAGAAAGATCGCCGGAAAGGAAATTACCGCGAACCCGAAATCCAGGCCGACGCCCACCGCCCCGTCGGTCCGCCGCAGGCGCGCGAATACAAGTCCCAAAAGGCGCAGTTAAAAGTTATGCCCCCCGGCCCCAATAAAGACATCAAAAGAGGGATGAGCTACAAAACGGGCCTGGCAGACTGGCGGGAAAAGGTGCGCCGGGAAGAAGAAAAAAGAAAAAGAGGCGGCCTGGAACAGCAAGTCCAGGCAGTCCTGGACGGCGACAGAGATCTGCAGGGATACGGGCTGAAGGTGAAAGCCGCCGGGGGGCGCGTTTGGCTTTCCGGCATCGTGGACACGCTGGCGGAAAAAGAAAGGGCCGCAGAGCTCGTCGCCGCCATCCCCGGGGTAGAGGCGGTGGAAAACGGAATCAGCATCAGCACCGACGGCCCCATCGACGATGCTGAAATCACCATGGAGGTGCAGGAGGAACTCAGCGCCGACCCCGCCGTCAACCTGCGCCGCGTGGGAGCGGAAGCCAAAAAAGGCACGGTCTTTCTGGTGGGGAGCACGGACGACCCCGCGGAGGCGGAAGCGGCCAGGCAGGCCGCCGCCCGGGCGCGGGGCGTGCACCGTGTGGTGAACAGCCTGGAATTTAAAGAAAAAGGCGAAGTCTAGTGAACGACCTCACCGCATATTTAGGGCGAAGCGCCCCGCACCCCTAAAAAAGCCCTACTCAAAACGATCAGGAGCGCTCCCACGGAAGCGCTTTTTCCAGCACCTTTCTCATGTTACTACAAACTAAACAGGAAAACAAAGAGGAAAATAAAAGTTTTCCGCGAACAATTAAAGGTACAGTCCTGGTGGAAAGGACGGCCGCCGGTACCCGTCATGAAAATTCACCGCATTTTACTTTTCCCGGCCCTTTCTTTGCTCATCGCGGCTTTTTACCTGCTTCCTAAAGAGCTGGCGACCCCGGCCAAAGGAGCGCCCGCGGCCCTCCCCCGGCAAAACGCCCCCGCCGATTTCAACGCCTCTCGCCGGCCAGACCCCCAGCTCACCGCCGAGGAAAGGGCGCTCGTCAGTGAACTGTTAAAATTAGACCTGCAGCTGGAAGAATGCCGCTTAAAATATAACTTGCTGGAAAAAAATTTAAAAGCAAACCAGGAGCTGACAGAAAAAGCCAGGGAAGAACTTCTCCAAAACCAGCTCCTGCTCACCCAAGAGAGCCGGCGCCTGGGAGGCCTGCTGGCCTTTCTCTACCGCTGCGGGCAGGTAAGCTACCTGCACCTGCTCCTGGGGACAAAGAATTTTTCGGAACTCATCCACCAGAGCTTCTACCTGTCTTTTTTCATCGAAAGGCAGGCGAAAACGGTTCAAAAGGTGCACCGGCTGGCCCAGGAAAGACGGGCAATACTGGCCCGGCTGGAAGAACTGCAGGGCGCCGTTGAAAAAGAAAAAGCCCAGCTGGCCCAAACCATCGAAGAGATCGAAAAGCTGCGCCGGCAGCGCCGGCAGTTTTTAACCGACGTCCTCCGCCGCGCCGAAGGGCTGGCCGAGCGCCTGGTCTTCCTGGAAACGCAGTGGCAAAGGGTGATTTTGGGCCTGCGCGCGGCCATGCAAAAAATCAGCTCCCTGCCGTCCGGGCAGCTTTTGCCCGACCGCCTGATCTTTTCTGGCGGCAAGTTCAGGGCCGAAATAAACGCCGCCACCATCAACCGCCTGCTCGCCGAGGCGGCGGGCGACGATTTCGCAGCTCTTTGGGCCGCTGTTTCCCCCGCAGGACTCACCATCTACGGCTCCCTCAAGGAGCCGGACGCCTCCTTTGCGCTGAGCGGCAATTTTATTCCCGATCCCGCGGGCAAAAAGGTCATCTTTTCCCCGCAGACGCTGGAAATAGACAGTACGCCGACAGACAAAGAAATTCTTACTTTCGTGGCGGGGGATGCGGGTATTTCCTGGGAGCTGGAAGAAAACTTTTCTTTCTTAAAGATACACGAAATAACCCCGGAGCAGGGGAAAGTAACCATTACTTTTACCGGCGGCTTTTAAGTCCGGCCCAAAAAACCGCAATTTGCGCTCTCCCAAAATTCTCTTGCTAAATTATGGCATGTCGAAAAAAGCCCTGTAGAAAACCCTTTTGTGGATGAAATTCCTGTGGATAATGTGGATAAGTCTGTTGATAACCTGTAAAAACTAACTTTTCGGTGTGGGTAAATTATTTTTTGTGTAATTTTATGTCAGATCTGTTATGTTCGAAAGATAATTGTCGTCGAAATACTGAAAACTTGCTCGATTTTTCAAAAGGCAGCATTTAAAGGAGAATTTAAAGAGCAGTAGCCAGCGTGGCCACGTAAACGCCTTTTATCCCGGCTTGATAGAGAACCCGGGCGCATTCGTCGGCGGTAAAGCCGGTGGTCAAAACGTCATCAACCAGGATTACGGAACGGCCGGCAGGGATGCGGGCCGGGTTAACGGCCCGGAAAGCGCCGCTTAAATTTGCCTTGCGCTGCCCGCGCGAAAGCCCGGTCTGGGGAAGGGTTTCGCGCACCTTCTGGAGGATGGGCAAAACAGGCAGGCCGGTCAGCGCCGCCGCCTCCCGCGCTAATAGTTCCGATTGGTTGAACCCCCTCTCCTGCTCACGCGCGCGGGCCAGAGGGACGGGGACCAGGCCGGCCGCTCCGCTCTGCAAAAAAGATTCCGCCCCCAGGAAAAGTATTTCTTTCACCACGCCGGCCAGCAGGCCGCCCAGCGGCCGGGCCAGAGAACGTCTTTTGGCAAATTTAAAACGGTGAACGGCCTCTTTTAAACCTCCCTCGTAAGGCCCGGCCGAGCGCGCCAGGGTAAAACAGTGTTCGCCGTTTGCGCACTCGGGACAAAGCAGACTTCCCGCCCTGCTTTTTTGCCAGGCCGGACCGGCCGCGCCTACTCTAAAGCGGCCGCAGCGAAGACAACGGCTGCTTTTGCGATGCCGGGCAAGCTCCTCCAGGCAGCGAGCGCATATTTTCGCCCCGGCGCTTTTCTCCCCGCAGAGCGGGCACACGGGGCGAGAAGGAAAGACGAGATCGAGCAGGTCATCAAGCCAGTGCAATTGTCGTTTTATCTCCTTCCAACTACAACGCAGACGCCGAAACCACCCTGTCTTTCCCCGTTTCCTTGGCTCTGTACAGGGCCTGGTCGGCCTTTTTAATAAGGCCGGCCACGTCCTGCGCGTGCTGGGGAAAAACGGCTACCCCCAGGCTCACCCGCACCTGCCTGGGCAGACCGTCCACTTCAAACCGATGCTCCCGCACGTTCCGGCGGATTTCCTCGGCCACGGCCAGGCAATTTTCTTCCCCCAGCCCCGGCAGGGCGACGACAAATTCCTCGCCGCCGTAGCGGGCGGCCAGCCCCTTTTCCCCGACGGTATCTCTGACGATTCGCGCCAGCTCGCAGAGAACGGCGTCACCCGCCTGATGCCCGAAGCGGTCGTTGATGCTTTTAAAAGAATCCACGTCCAGCATGACAAGCCCCAGGGGCAGCCCGGAAGCGGCGGCCCGCCGGTGCTCCCGATCGATCTGCGCCGAGAAATACCGCTGGTTGTAAATGCCGGTGAGGGCGTCCGTATTGGCGCTGTGCTCCAGGCGCCGGACCAGAAGGGCGTTCATCACCGCCATGGCGGCCTGTCCGCCGATAATGCAAAGGGTGTTTAAATGGTGCTCGTCAAAAGCCAGCGGGCGCTTGTCTCCGAGAATAAACACGCCCAGCGTCTCTTTTTCCGCCAGCAAAGGAATGACCAGGAGCGAACGGTACATCTGGGGCAATCCCGGCTCTTTCCTGATGCGGGGATCGGTGCGGGCGTCAAAAACCAGTTCCGGGCTTCTGTTTTCCATTGCCCGGCCGAAAAATCCCTCGCCCTTCGGGATGATGCTTTGCCGCAGGCGCTCCGCGTGGGCGCCGGCGGCCGCCGCCGCCGCGTAAGCGCCCTGGGCCTCCGACCATAAATAGATCACGCCGGTGCTGTAAGATACGACGCGGCGCGCTTCCCGCAAAACCATTTCTAAAATATCCTCCACGGCCAGCCGTTCGTTCAGCTTTTTCGCCACCTGATAAAGCGCCAGGAGTTCCCGGTTAGCCAGCTCCACGTGGACGTAAAGACGCAAAACAAACTGCACGATCAGCACCGGCAAAAACAATAATAAGGAGCCGGTAACGCCTACCTCCTGGTAAAGGATGTTCATCAAGACGCCAAAGGGAGCGCTGAAAAGGTAGGTAAGAGCGTCCCAGCGGAAGGCGTCGGCCCAGGCCAAAAGAGGGTAGCGCCGCCGCCCGGGCAAAAGGTACAGGTAAACGAGCAAATGGTTAACCAAACAATAAGCCCCTACGAAGGCCAGAAGCGGCAGCAGGTCGTGGAGCCCAAAATCCGCTCCCTTTTGCCCGCCCAACCGGACGTAAAAGTGGTTTCCCGCCAATAAAGCCAGCACGTACTGGCCCGCGTTAAACAGGGTGGTGCGCAGGGGGTTGCCGCGGTTGACGATGCCCTGGGCGAACAAAGTAGAAAGCGCGCTGATCCAGACGGCCGCGGCCGGCCCGTAAATCAAGTAGGAGGAGAGCACCACGGAAAAACCGCCCGATAACCGCCCCTGCGGGAAAGATACCCCCAGCCAGTCGGCAAGTATCCCAAGGGCGATCATGATCAGGAATTCCCTGCTCAAGTCCAGATCAAGCGCGCTAAAAGACCTGATTAAAACCCCGCAGCCAGCTAAAATTACGAGCCAGGTATACAGAATGTGCCCTGTGCGGCCGGCCATCCCCCTCAAGCCACCTTTTAATTAAACGCCTCTTTCAGGTAACAAAAAAGCGGCGCGTTGAGCAGACTCCTCCCCTTTCGCCCGCGCGCGTCGTAATAATGCACGGGCGCCTCCGTGCTGCCGGCGCCGGGACCTTTTTTCTGACCGCAGAACCCTTTATCCATCACCGGATAGTCCATCTCCCCAGCCAGCAGGCGGATGATTCTTCCCGTATCATCCGCGGACCCGCAGTCCACCACCGCCACTTCCAGCCGCGGCCACAGCCTGTTCCGCCAGGCCGCGAGCTTCCGTAAAAAACCTTCCGCCGCGTCTTCCTGGTCGCTCATGAAAACAACCAGTTTACACATCCTCCGGCCGCTGTCGGCGCGCCGGTCATAAAACAGGCTGGCCGCCCGCCAGAGAACAAAAACAAGCCAGCCGGCGGTAAGAGCGAGCAAAACCTCCACGAAAAGCACCGTCTTCACCCTCTTTATCCCATCTTAATGCACGATATGCAGAAAGAAAAAAGAGGGTGAAAGCTTAAAAAAGATTACTGCAAGCCCGCTTCCCTGCGCAGGACTTCCGCCTTGTCGGTACGCTCCCAGGGCAGGTCTATGTCCAGGCGCCCGAAGTGGCCGTAAACGGCCGTGCGGCGGTAGATGGGCCGGCGCAGGTCGAGGTCCCTGATGATCGCCCCCGGGCGCAGGTCGAAATGTTCGCGGACCAGCCTGGACAGCTTATCGTCGGCAATCTTCCCCGTCCCGAAAGTTTCCACCATGATGGAAACCGGCCTGGCCACGCCGATGGCGTAAGCCACCTGCAGTTCGCACTTATCCGCCAGCCCGGCGGCCACGATGTTTTTCGCCACGTACCTGGCGGCGTAACTGGCGGAGCGGTCCACCTTGGTGGGGTCCTTCCCGGATAAACATCCCCCGCCGTGCCTGGCCATGCCGCCGTATGTATCGACGATAATTTTTCTTCCGGTCATGCCCGTGTCCCCCTGCGGCCCGCCCACCACGAAGCGGCCCGTGGGGTTGATCAAATACCGGGTCTTGGAATCCAGAAACTCCGGCGGGATGACAAACTTGACCACCTTTTCGATGATGTCTTCCCGGATGACGTCTAGGTCCACCCGCGGGCTGTGCTGGGCGGAAACAACCACCGTATCCAGGCGCACGGGCCGGCCGTTGTCGTATTCCACCGTCACCTGCACCTTGCCGTCCGGCCGCAGGTAAGGCACTTCTCTGGTTTTGCGCACCGTTGCCAGCCGCC
>DYES01000064.1 GCA_020725585.1 Desulfovirgula sp. | reverse complement strand
CGATGGCGTATTCCACGTCGGCGATGTTAAAAACGTTCTTTTCCCTCAGCTGCATCATCAGGTCGTCGACATGGTAGATGAGCTTTTTCATATTGTTTTCCAATATCTTTCCGTTGTGGACGACGATGGTGGGCTCCCCTTCGATCAGCTTGCGGGCGGGCCGGGACTTGAGCGCCAGGTATTCCGAGCCGACCGTCAGAAGGCCGAAAAGCACGAGGCCGAAAGTGTAATACCAGGCGCTTTCCTTCAGGTCGGTCACCATGGCCGCCGCGATGGAACCAATGACGATGGCGTTGATAAAATCGCTCACCGTCAGCTGCCCGACCTGCGTTTTCCCCACGATGCGCGTAATCAAGAGGACGATTACAAAAGCGCCCAGGCCGCGGATTAAAATCTGCAAAAAAGGATTCATGAAAAACCACCTCCGGGCAATACAATAGAATATCAGCTTTAGTTTGCCGGCAGGTGGTTGATTTATACTTTCCTTAAGGCGGGATTTTAACCTTGAGCAAAAATAAGCTGACCGTGCGGCTAGAAAAAAGGGAAAAAATGTATTTAAGCTACCTCCGGGAACTTGCCCGGGCAGGCTGGACGAAAAAGCCAAAAGCAGGCGATCAGGCCAGCGCCTTAAGCAGCTGCTTTAAGTAGGCGCGGAAATCGGCACCCAGATCGGGCCGCTCCAGGGCAAATTCCACCGTCGCCTGCAGGTAACCCAATTTATCGCCCGTATCGTAGCGGCGGCCCTCGAAAATCAGCCCGTAAACGGGTTCCTCCCGGCACAACACGCGCAGGGCGTCCGTCAACTGAATTTCTCCCCCGGCTCCCGGCGGCGTTTCGGCCAGGATGGAAAAAATGCTCGGGCTGATGACGTAGCGCCCGATCACCGCCAGGCGCGAAGGGGCCTTGTCGCGGGGGGGCTTTTCCACCAGGTCCTTCACCCGGTAAACGCCTTCCCGGACAGGCTCGGCGTCTAAAATCCCGTACTTGCTCACGTCCTCCGGCGGCACCTCAGCAACCGCCAGGACAGTGCCCGGCAGCTCGGCGTACAAATCGATGAGCTGCTCCAGGCAGGGCTTTTTGCTGCGCACCAGGTCGTCCCCCAAAAGGACGGCAAAAGGCTCGCCGCCGACGAATTTCCGCGCGCAAAGAACGGCGTGGCCCAGGCCGAGCGCCTCTTTCTGGCGGATATAATGGACGTCCGCCAGCCGCCCGATTCGCCCGACCAGTTCCAGCTGCTCCGTCTTCCCTTTGGCGCGCAGGAACTCCTCCAGTTCGGGGGACCGGTCAAAATGATCCTCGATGGCGCGTTTCCCCCGCCCGGTAATAATTAAAATGTCCTCGACTCCTGAATCGAGGGCTTCTTGAACGATAAACTGGATGGCTGGCGTGTCAATGATGGGGATCATTTCCTTCGGCTGCGCCTTGGTGGCGGGCAAAAAGCGCACCCCCATGCCGGCGGCGGGAATAACTGCCTTCCTGATCCGCATTCCCAACGCCTCCCTTTTCTGATTCCGCTGGTTCCGCTGATTCCGCCAGTTTTTAATCAGGAATGCCCGCGGGTCAGTTTCGAACGGTAATCATAGCGCGCCCGCTTCGCCCGGCTGAGCGCCTCCACCCTGTTCAGGCCGACAATCGCCGCGGCGGCCAAAATCAGCAGCAAGAGCATGGCGTAGTCGGGGCTGATCAAATTGATCGCCAGCGCGCTCAAGCCCAGCAGAGCGCTGATTCCGTAAACAACCAGCACAGTCTGCCGGTGGCTCAAGCCAAGGGTAAGCAGCAGGTGGTGCAGATGCTCGCGGTCGGCCTGGAAGATGGACCGGCGCTGGTGGCAGCGACGCACAACGGCAAACGCGGTGTCCGTAAGGGGTATTCCCAGAACGAGCAGCGGAACAAACACGGAAACGGCGGTAACGCTCTTGGTTAAACCCATTACGGAAATCGCCGCCAGCACGAAGCCCAAAAACATAGCGCCGGAATCGCCTAAAAATATGCGCGCCGGGTAAAAATTGTAGCGCAAAAAGGCCAGCAGCACCGCGGCCAAAAGCAGAGCCAGGAAAATGACCTCCTGCTGCCCGGCGGCGCCGAAAATTTTCCACTGGGTCCATCCCACCGCAGCCACCGTCAGGGCGGCGATGCAGGAAACCCCTCCGGCCAGGCCGTCTAAGCCGTCGACTAAATTAATGGCGTTGGTGACGGCCACCACCCAAAACAGGGTGATCGGGATGCCCAGCCAGCCCAGGGTGATAAGCTCGCCATTTAACGGGTTGGTTAGAAAACTGATGATTATTCCAAAAGGCAGGATGGAGGCGGCGGCCACCGCCTGGCCAAGGAGCTTGAGCCAGGGGGAAAGGCCGATTATGTCGTCAAGCACGCCCACGAAAATGATCAGGGTTGCGCCGACAAGCAGACCGCAGCCCATCTGGCCCAGGGAAGCGGGCTTTATGACCAGCGGGGCGCCGGCCAAAAAGGCAAGGTAAAGGGCCAGCCCCCCCAGCCGCGGCATGACTTTTTGATGCACCTTGCGCGGACCGGGCAGGTCCACCGCTCCCCAGGCGAACGCCTTTTTCGCCACCGCGGGGGTCACCACCCAAGCAACGCCGAAAGCCAGGATAAGGGCAATTATTTTTTCCACCAATCTCCCCCCAAAACGACAAAAACGCACAATGTCACGGCTATTTTACCATTGTCCAGGTGTTCTAACAAATCGCTGGAAAAACCCTTCTGCGCTCATTTGCCACGTTTAATCAAAAACGGACAAGCATTCTCGTGTTTTCTCCTTATTGCGCCTCTATGATTTTATGCCCCCGCGCCTTTTTTCTTTATGCCTCTGGGTCTCTGCGCCTCTGTACCCCTGCGCCTCCTTACTTCTCCAGCCTGGCCCCCACCTTGCGCAGCGCCCCCTGCACCCAGCGGATCTGCTCCCGCTGAAAATACGCAGGGTACTCGCCCAGCAGGACCGCCCCGGCCGCCGCCGCCCCGGCGGCGTCCCCCAAAACGCAAAGGTTGGGGATCACCCTCACCTCCGCCCAGGCAAAGGAAGACGCGCCGGTGGCGTACCCCGGCACCAGCAGGTTGACCAGCTGCGGAGCGACCAGCATCTCGAAAGGCAGATAAACCGGATTCTGGGGCTGGCCGCCGTTTGCCGGCAGGTCCGGCCTGGCGGCGTCCGTCACCGGCCACCGGTAAGCGCCCGCGCGCTTCAAGTCGCCCGGCGCGTAGGCGTTAATGTCCAGCAGGTAATAGGCCAGCCCGATCCTGGATGGGTAGTGATCCCGGTCGGCCCCGTCCGCAGGGCCGGACCCGGCGAACTGGCACTCCCGGGGAGTCAGGGCGAAGCTGTTTTCCAGAATTTCACCGGCAGCGCCGGAATGCAGGTGAACAGTCTCCCTTAAATAAAGCGCGTCCGCCACCACCGGCCGGCCTCTTTCGTCTTTCACCAGCTCCGCCCGGTGAAAACCGTAGCGCGTGAGCTGCCCGTCGGCCGCGCTGAACTGGCGGAAGGCGCGGATAAACTCCGGCCTTTCGATAAATTCTCTGGCCCTGGCGAACGCTTCGTCCACGTCCAGGGCGTCCGGCCTTTTATCTTGCGGGTAGCGCTCGCTGCCCAGGTCGCGCCGGCAGGCCCGGCCGTCCACGTTAAAGACCAGCAGGGCGTTTACCCACCAGTGGCTGCTGCCCGGGCCGTCCTGGGCAGCGTTTAAGGGCTTGAGCGCAAAGCCCTGCGGAGCGTGCCGGTCGTTAAAGGCGGTGAGCACGGGGTCTTCCCGGTAGGTGGCGGCCCCGCCCACGATCCCCCAGCTTCCGGACGGATCCCGGAGGAAAGCCAGGTCGCCGACCACCCGGGGGGAATCGGGCAGCATAACGTTCGTCACTTTAAACATCAGCGTGGCCGCCTGCTGGCGCGCCAAACCCCCCTCCCCCCGCTCGTCGGGCTCCAGGTAAACGTCCGGCCAATCGCGGCGGCCGACGGTAACGCTCCCCCCGGCCAGCCGGGTCAGCCTGCCGTCGTCGGAAGCGTCGACAAACACGCGGCCGGTTACTCTGCGCCTCCCCTCTCCCCACTGGACCGTCCCGCTCTCATCCCGGAAAACCTCCCTTAACTTCAGTGCGGCAACGCGCAAGGAGAGGCCGCCCGGCGGCGAGAGGCGCCCGCCGCCGCCCGGCAGGGCCTGCCGCCGCTTCCCTGGGAAAACCTGCCTCCCATCGTCGACCAGCCTCTTTTGAACCTCAAAAATGTCGTAATTCCACAAAATAGTTATATTTTTATGCTGGGCCAGCTCGGAATGCAGAATCTGTGCCATCTCCCGGGTGTTGTAAAACTGCCCCGTCTTCCTGTACCACCGGGCAAAAGAGCCGGCGGTTACCAGCTGGCCCCGCCAGAGCCGCAAGTCAAAAAAATTTTGCCCGCCCGCCGTGCCGATTCCCCCCAGTACGTCCTCCGGGCCGGGCACAACAACCAAAACGGAGCTCTCCGGGGAAAGCTGCGCTGCCGTACGCGCGGCCGCGCAGCCGGCAAAAGTCCCGCCGTAGACAACGATGTCGTATTCGTCCACCACTTCCTGCGCGCAGCCGCTGGTGATCAGGACAAGCAAAAACGCAAAAAGCAAAAGCACCGCCAAAAACAAAAAGTTAAGGTTAAGCCTGTTCATCTTCTCCAATCCAGATCAGTTGTACATTCAGTTCATCAGCTACTTTTTTAATTTCCGGATCGCCGGTAATAATGGGCGCTTTCATTTCCAGCGCCAGAGAAACGACAAAAGAGTCGGCGTAAGACAAGCCTCCTCTTGATTTTACCTTGGCGGCATTTCTTACTTTTGGCCAGGAAGCATCAACAAGTATTAAAAATTCTTCTGCAAAAATACTGTTTACCACTTCATCGGCGATTTCCTCGCCTTTTCTCCGGAGCAATATATAGTAAGCTTCACCAAGATTAATCACGCTTAGGAAAAGGCGGCTATGTTGATCGGTAAGAATTTTGACCACTCTTTCGGCGCCCCACTCACCTTCAACTACCGCCAGGATGGCATAAGTATCAAGAACGTATCTGTACCTGCAGTTATCTTTTTTCCTGCCTGGCAAATTGCACACATCCGCCTTTTCTTCGGGTTCTGGAGAATTATCTTTTTTCATTCAATTCACGATCCTTCTCGGCAGCCCTTTCCTTAAGCAAAGCCGTGGTCAACTTTTCTTCATGGGGGAAGCTTTTATACTTGCCCATGAGGCCCGCAAAAGGATGTTTGGACAAGGGACGTAAAACAATGCAACCATTACCGTCCTCGATAACAAGTCTATCACCTTTTTTTAACCCGTACCGCTTGCGCAACTCTGCGGGAATAACGATCTGCCCTTTTTCCGATATAGTAATCCTGAGCATCATCTTGCCTCTTACCTCCAAAACAGGTTCTTACTTAGGCTCATTATACTACCGGTGAAAGCCGCCCCGCAAGGTAAGGCTGGTATAAAAATTTTTAATAACGATAGGAACCTTTTCCTGCTTTCAAACGTCATTAGTAATTGATGGAAAAATCTCTCCCCAGGAAGGATCAGGCGTTTTTGTGTCGAATTTGCACTAAAGGCAGAGAAAGGCATATTACATGATATTTCACATGGTGGTGAAATTTAAAGGCATGTCCTTTTTCCAAAAAATTCGACCGGGCAATTTTTTTGCCGCCACGAGTCTTATCACATTAATAGCATTTCTTTTTGTTTTTACCCAGGCAGCCCGCGGGCGGGCCGAACAGGGCTCCCCCCACCGCCCCTCCCCGGCGCCTTTCCTGGAAGAGCGCCTGCGCGGGCCGGAAATAACCTTCCTTAACGACCGGGCGTCTTCTGTCGTCGGCGCCACGCCGCTCGCCGCGCCCGGCTTCGTACGCCCCGAGGGGCTCACCGGGGCCTCCCAGGTGGTGGCCATCGCGGACAGCGGCCTGGGCAACGGCCGGATGGACGAGCCCCACCCGGATCTCAAAAGCCGCCCGGGCCAGATGCCCAAGGTGATCATGCTCAAATCCTGGGCCGGCCGGCAAACGGCCGAAGACCCTACCGGCCACGGCACCCACCTGGCCGCTACCGTGGCGGGCACCGGCGCGGCCTCGGGAGGCCAGTTCGCCGGCGTGGCGCCGGGGGCCAGCATTTATTTTCAGGCCATTTTAGACCCGGAAGGCAGGCCCGCGCCGCCGGCCGACCTGGCCGCCTTATTTAAGCCGGCCTACGCCGCCGCCGCCCGCATTCACCTAAACGGCTGGGGAACGAAGGGCAACGCCTACTCCGCGGCCGCCGCGCAGGTCGACGCGTTCGTCCGCGCCCACCCCGACTTTCTGGTTGTCTTCGGCGCGGGCAACGACGGCCCGCAGCCGGGCACCCTGACGAACGAGGCCAACAGCAAAAACGCCCTGGTGGTGGGCGCCAGCGAAGGGGTGCGGCCGGCCTTTGGCCCGGGCGAGGACAACGCCTTTGAGGTCGCCCGCTTCTCCAGCCGGGGGCCCGCCGCCGACGGGCGCCAAAAGCCAGACCTGGTGGCCCCCGGCTCCGGCATCATCTCCGCCGCCGCACCGGCCGTGAAAAGCAACTTTCCTCCCAACCCGCTCTACACCCGCATGCAGGGGACGAGCCAGGCCGCCGCCGTCGCCGCCGGAGCGGCGGCCCTGCTCCGCGAGTACCTGCAAAAAGAAGAAAAGTTGGCCTCCCCGTCGGCGGCCCTGCTCAAAGCCGCCTTGATCAACGGGGCCCGGCCCATCCCCGGCGACGGGGCGGGATTCGGCCGCCTGGACCTGGCCGCTACCGTCATCGCCTTCAAGGAAAAACTCTTCTCGTACGCGGACGAGCGAAATCCCCTGGCGCAGGGAGAGACCCGCCTTTACCGCTATACCGTCCGCGACCGGAGCGAGCCCTTCACGGCCACGCTGGTTTGGACGGACCCCCCGGCCGCGCCCGGCGCGGCGAAAACCCTGGTGAACGACCTGGACCTGGTCGTTACCGCCCCCGACGGCAAAAAATATGCGGCAAAAGACCATCAAAACAATGCGGAGCGCGTGGTCGTTCCCTACCCCGAGCCCGGCGTCTACACCGTGGAGGTGAAGGCAACGGCCCTCGCCGGCGCCCAGGACTATGCCCTGGTCTTCGGCCAGCCGCCGGCGCGCGAAGTGGTCGAAGAAAGCAGCCAAGGCAAAATCAGGTTCACCAGTGGCAAAGAAATGGCCGTCCCGGCGACAGTAAAGACCGCCCTGGGCCGTTACCTGGCTCCGGCGGAACCCAGACACATCTTCCCAGGAGAAGACGCCTACGTGGCCGGGGACCAAAATCTTTACCTGGCGGGAGCGGTCTGGCGCGCGCAGGCTGCTCAAAACCTCCCCTTATCCTGGGGTACGCTCCTTTGCGAGGCCGCCTTCGAGCGACGCGAAGGGGGCTTTTACCTGCACCCCCGCGTCACCGTCCTGGCCAACGGGCAAAAAACGGACGGGGTCGACTCCCTGCCCGCCGGAGTCCCGGCCGCCGCCCTGGTGAATCCCTCTACGCAAATGGTCTGGTGGATGAAAACGGACTACCTGACCAAAGACGGCATATTAAAGGAAATAGACGTGGAAAAAGGCCGGCTCTCCCTCTTCGGCGAAGAGCAAACGCACACCCTGGACCCCGGGGTGGCCTTTTCCTTCAGCGATACCGCCGTAAACGGCAGCCTGGCCGATTTGCCTTTCGGCGCCCCCGCCGCCGGCACAATCGACCAGCTGGCGCCGGGGATGCCGGTGCGGCTGGTCATCTCTCCCCGCGAAAGGCGGGTCGTCTACGTGGCGGCCAGGCGGCAGCTCGCCGTGGGAGAAATCAAGTCCGTCGACCACCGGGCCGAAACAATTACCTTAGAAGAAGGGAGCAGCTACCGCGTGATCACCGGCGCTCCCGTCACCGTAAACGGTCACGCGGCGCGCTTTGCCGATTTAAAGCCTGGCCTGCACGCGGCCCTTTTGCTGGCCGGCGATACGGTGATCGGCATCCAGGCCGACTCCGCGGTCGCCTACGGCCAGGTGGTTTACTTTGCCGCCGCGGAAAACAGGCTCTATTTCCTGGACTGCCATAACCGGATGCAAACCCTGGCTCTCTCCCCGGAAGTAAAATTCTTCCGCTGGTGGCAGCCGGGGGACGTGCATTCGCTTCTGCCCGGGGAATGGGCGCGCCTGGTCCTCGACCCGCAGAGCGGGAAAGTCACGCGCCTGGACGTGGCCGACGCCCAGCCGGAACAAAGCGGTACGCTCGCTTTTTACGACCCCGCCCGGAGGCTGGCCGCCTTCTCCCCGCAAGGGGCGGGCCCGGTCACCGCTCTGGTTACCGCGCGGACAAGCGTGACGAAAAACGGCTACCCCGTGCAGATCGAAGACCTTCTGCCGGGCGAAAAGGTAGCCTTTACCCTTTTGCGCGTGCCCAAAAGCGAGGATAAAATTCTGGCCGCCGTCAAAGGGGAGACCTCCCCCGGGGTGAGGGCCCCGCTTCTGCAGGCGAGCTGCCGCTCCCGCGGGGAGCAGATCCTCGTCCAGGGCATAACGGAAGGCGAACACGTGTACATCTATACTGAAGACGGACAGGCGGTGAAGACGCAGCCCGGCGCGGGCGGCGGGTTCTCGCTCACCCTCCCCCGCCCCGGGGGAAAAACCCTGCAGGTGGTGACCGTGGAAAGGCGGTCCGGAGGGGTGGCGGGGATGTACCTGACCATCCCGGAAGCTCCGGAAGCAGCCGTTCCGGAACCACCCGCACAGCCCGAACCGGCGGTTTTCAGCGACGTCGCGGGGCACCCCGCGCAAAAGGAAATCGCCGCGCTGGCCGCCCAGGGGGTGCTGAAAGGGTACCCCGACGGCACCTTCCGGCCCGACCGGCAGGTCACGCGGGCTGAATTCACGGCCATGCTCGTGCGGGCGCTGGAGCTCAATCGCCGGGCTCCCGGCTCCCCCGCCCCGGAGCAGCCCGCTTTCAGCGACGAACTGCCCGCCTGGGCGGCCGGCGACATTTCCCTGGCCGCCAGGTACGGCCTCGTCAGCGGCTACCCCGACGGCGCGTTCCGCGCCGACCGCCCGCTTACCGGCCTGGAGGCCGTCTGCATTTTGGCCCGGCTCGTTCAAAAAGAAAAAGACCAGGATCTCTCCAGAAGCGGCTTTTTGCCCGGCTACCCCAACGGGCGCCTGCACCCTTACACAGGCTTCACACGTGCCGAAGCAGCCCTGATCATTTACCAGGTGCGCAAAATATACGCAAGATAATTGATTAGGGGTTCGCTTCTAAAAAATCAACAATAAACTTCGAAAACTCTTGAAAGTCTTTCAAGTTATTTTTTAAAACAGCGTGCAGCTTATTTAGGTCAAGCATTGCATAACCATGAATAATTACATTCCGGAAACCGGCCATACCACGAATCCTGTTTGCAAATTCTAAGGGAATAATTGAATGTTCTCCCATCTTATCAATAACATCACAGTATAACTTTCAGCATTGATTCCCCGATTCAAGCATCCCTTCCCTTTAGCCGGTGCATTAAATACTGGTTCTGAACGGCAAGGCATGGTCGAAAGTCCTGATATTCATTGAACGCTTTAACATGGAAGGCCAGCCGTTGTTTTTCTGAACGAGAAAAAATTACCTGTCCATGATAGATTACCTGACGGTCATTTATCTTCATGTACAGATCCGCCCTCCTGGTTGTACGGCAACCAATCCACGGCAACGAGAGCTTCTATCTTTTTAAATTCCGGATCGCCGGTCACAACCGGAACCCCCAGCGACAAAGCCAGCGCAGCAGCAAAACAATCGGCATAAGCGACAGCATAACTGGCTTTTATTTCCGCGGGGCGCAAGGCAATATTATTGTAAAACAGTATAACAAGCCAGTTCACAGTTGTAAACAGTATGTCAAGGGAAGTTGTAAAAATACACCGGGGGAGTCAGGGGAAACAATAAACCGGCGGCCAAACGCAGAACCTGCCGTCAGCCGCCGGTCGGCTTTTAGCTTTTAACCGGTTTTTAGCTTTTAACCGGTTAACCCAAAAACAGTTGTTTTATGTTTTAAACCAAAAACAGCTGCTCATTGCTCCAGCCAGGCGATTATAATCACCTGTTCGCGCGCTTCCCGGTCCATGGCGGTAAGCTCTTCTTCCAGTTTTTTAATCTCGGCGTCAAGGCTGCCGGCCTGCTCGCCGCCGGCCGTCTTCCTTTCGGCAACCAGGCTCTGGTAGCGGCTCAGCTTCTCCGCAAACTCATTGGAAACGTCCCTGGTCTCCCGGGAGCTGCTGAGCAACTGGCCCATCTTCGAAACGTACGCGGCGAACTGTTCGGCCTGGGACCGCGGCGCCGCAAACCGGAATATTTCCACCGCCTTCCCGCCGGCAACCTGCACCTTCTGATCAACGGAATAGGTAATGCCCCTGGCCCGGGCTTCGGCCGTCAGCCGTTTTGCCGCCTCGTCCAGATTATCCACCTGCACTTTGATAAAGATGCTTTCGATGGCCCGGGGCTGGTTAAGGAAGGCCTTCGGTCCCGCGGCAGAAGCTGCCTTGCCGGAAGCGGAAGCCGTCTGCTGCGCCTCCGTGCCCGCGTCCTCCCCGGGGCCCCCCGCAGGTTCACCGGCAGGCTGCCCAAAAGCTACCTGCGTCCGCGCGCTGCCGGCCCCCGGCTGCGCGTCCTTACCTGTGCCTGTCTTGCTGCCTGCCCCACTTAAGCCGGAACTCGAGTCCTGATTTCCGCTCCCGGCCGTTTCCGGATTTTCCGGCGCGCCCCGGGCGCCTTCGCCACCGCCCGCATCCGGTGCGGAAATCCGCTCACCGGGAGCCGCGTTTTCCCCGCCGTTTTCCCCGCTATTCCCGGTGCTCTCGTTATAAACCACCGCGGGCGGGCCGAAGATTCCCTGCATCCCGAAATACCGGGCCGCCACCCCCGCCGAACCGGCCAGGAGCACAAACAGCGCCGCCGCCACGGCCACGCTCTTCTTCCAGCCCGTTTTCACACCCCGCCACCAGCTCCGCCAGCCGGCGACCCGGGCAGCCTCCGGCGCCGCCTCGTCCCGGCGCAGGCGCGCCATGACCCGGGCCGCAAAATCCTCCGGCGGGGCCACTTGAGCCCGCATACTCTGCAGGACGGCGCTGATCGCCCGCAGCTTTTCCATTTCCGCGGCGCACAACCCGCAGGACGCCAGGTGCTCGCGCACAGCGCAGGTCTCCGCGTCCGCCAACTCCCCGTCCAGCCAGGGGGAGAAATGTTGTCTTGCCTCCCGGCAGTTCATCTTCCTCACCTTCTTTTGTGCGGCCCTCCTGCCAATCCGCACTCCACACTCCACTCCGCACCCAACGAACTTACCGCCACCAGCCAATCTTCAGTTACAACTTCCTGGCAACTGCCTCTTTCCCCACCCCGTCCGGGCCCTTAGCGACCTTCCTTTCTTTTTCCGCTTCTTTTTCTTTTGCCGCCTCTTTTGCCGCCCGGCCGTCCGTTTCCCCGACGATACACGTCACTTTCTGCCTTAAAAGCTGCCGCGCCCGGTTCAAACGGGACTTCACCGTTCCCAGCGAACAGTTTAAAATAGAGGCCATTTCCTCGTACGAATAACCCTCGATGTCCCTTAAAACCACCACTGCCTTATGTTCGGAAGACAACTCATTCAGCGCCGTACGGACCAAATCGCGAAATTCCAGGTCCTCTACAAACTGCTCCGGGTTGCCGCCAGCGGCCGCCACCTCCCGCTGAACCTCCCCCTCCGGGGTCTGCAAGGGCTCATCCAAAGAAACCATCGGCACGACATTTTGCCTGCGCTTCATATTCAACCACAGGTTAACGGTAATCCTGTGCAGCCAGGTGCCGAAATCCGACTCGTTGCGAAAGCCTTTTATCGCCAGAAAAGCCTTGACAAAAACCTCCTGGGCCAGATCCTGGGCGTCGGCGTGGTTGCCCGCCAGCTGATAACTTAGGGAATAAACGCGATTTTGATAAAGATTGACCAACTGCTCAAAAGCACCCAGGTCGTTATTCTGCGATTTTTTAACAAGCACTTCCACGGCATCCACGTAGGAAGACACTCCTGCCGGCGCCGGAACAACTCCAGGGAACCTTCCGCGTGGCATCGCATTGCAGATTACCCGCTTACTTATTAGACAAAAAAACGCCGGGGAAAGTTCCGCTTTTAAAGGGTAAAATGAGGAGAAAATTCCGGCAAAGTATTTGCAAGGTGTTCGCGCTTACTTATTCGTCTTTAGTTTCACACTTACATCCATTTTAACAGCGGAAAGGCTAATTAACAAGCGAGGAAATCTTCAATCTCACCCTGGAGATGACCGCCGATTTAAGCTGCCTTCTGCACGTGCCTGCAAACGTGCATTCTTTAAACCGGGCCGGTTTTAAACGATGTGCTGGAAGCCCGAACGCCGGAACAGTCAAAAATCTAATCACCATCTTCCGCCAGTCAG
Source organism: Desulfovirgula sp. (assembly GCA_020725585.1). GTDB lineage: Bacteria > Bacillota > Desulfotomaculia > Desulfotomaculales > Nap2-2B > JAIMBK01. Next base: position 206 of record DYES01000064.1, on the reverse strand, counting down.
CATGACGCTGCTGCCGACGGTGAGCCGGACGACCCCGCCGCCCTTGATCGGGATTAAGGAGTTTTGTCCAAAGCTCTGTCAATGACGCGCTCCGCTTCGGCGAACGAATCGGCGGCAAAAATTTCGGCGAGCACGGCGTCCAGCGTTTCCAGGCTGGTCATCCGGCGCACTTTTTCCTGGATCTCGGCAGACTCCACGCCAAACCT
>DYES01000003.1 GCA_020725585.1 Desulfovirgula sp. | reverse complement strand
TTAAGGGGCTTCATAAAATTATTCATGCGTCAGCACTGGAGTCGGGGGAGGCAGCTTGCTTTCCCCGACAAAAATTATTATTATATTTTGTGAGGGATGACAGATGATTTCCCTGTCCCGTTTGCAGAAAATTTTTGCCAGGCACGATTTTCGTTGCCGGAGAAGTTGGGGACAAAACTTTCTTGTGGACGGCAACATTGTCCGTAAAATTGTTGCCGCCGCCCAAATCTCTCCGGAAGACGTCGTGGTGGAAATCGGCGCCGGGGCCGGCACTTTAACTCGCCCGCTGGCGCAAAAAGCCAGGCTGGTCATCACCGTGGAGATCGACGAAAGACTCCTTCCGGTGCTAAACGAAACCTTAGACGGTCTTAACAACGTGGAAGTGGTGGTGGGAGACGCCCTTTTGCTGGACTTTGATGAACTGGTGAAGGAAAAGGTGAGCGCGCGGTTCAAGGAGCAAACAGTTGATGCTTACAAGGTAGTGGCCAATCTTCCCTATTACATCACGACGCCGCTGCTTTTGCATCTGTTGCAGGGAAAATTTAACTTCTGTTTTTTATTGGTGATGGTGCAGCAGGAAGTCGCCCGGCGCCTCGTGGCCGGGCCAAACGACAGGGACTACGGGGCCCTCAGTATAGCCGTGCAGTATTATACAGAGCCCAAGATTCTTTTTTGGGCGCCCAGGACGGTGTTTTACCCGCGGCCGGAAGTGGATTCGGCGGTGGTTTGCCTTCTGCGCAGAAAAAAGCCTGCCGTGGAGGTCCCTGACGAGGACCTTTTTTTTCGCCTGGTGCGCAGCGCCTTTGGGCAGCGCCGCAAAACCATTCTCAATGCCCTTTCCGGCAGTCCGGCGGCGCCGGCTTTGAGCCGGGACGGCTTAAGGGAGGCGCTCTGGGCGGCTAAAATTGACCCCGGGCGCCGGGGCGAATCTTTAACCATTGGGGAATTTGCCGCCCTGGCCAACCAGCTTGGAAAGAAGTGATCGCGATGTACTTCATCAGCCCCACCAGGGGCAGGCTTACCTTTGACGAAATGATGGCCGACATCATTGGGTACATTACCGGCTTGCCCACGTCGCAGTACAAGATAATCATCGGGTCCGATTCCCAGGTAAAGCACGAATCGTGTTTTATTACCGCCATTATCGTGCACAGGCTGGGCAAAGGAGCGCGCTATTACTACCGAAAAAGGCTGCACAGAAAAATTAAAAGCCTCCGGCAGAAAATTTTTTACGAAACCAGTTTAAGCCTGGAACTGGGGGGGCTGGTGGCCAAGTATCTGGCCGAATGCGGCGTTGATCACCTGGAAGTGGAAATTCACATTGACGTGGGCAGGCATGGCGAAACGCGCGACTTAATCAAAGAAGTGGTGGGGATGGTGACCGGGAGCGGTTTTCAGGCCAAGATTAAGCCGGAGGCCTTTGGCGCCTCCAGCGTTGCCGATAAACACACCAAATAGCTTTTTGCCGTTCGCTCCCTCGCCTGCTTGCTTCTCTTTGCTTTTGGCCCCGGTTCCAAAGTACGGTTAGAATGATCAAAGAATGAGCTGCCTGTACCGGTGATTGTGAAAAGAGTTACAAATTATCGTTCAGGAACTTTTCCAGCAAGTCAAACCTTCTTTCTTGGTGATAACCCAGGTAAACAACCCCGTGCAGGGAGCGGTCCCGCTGCTCCCCCCGATAGGCCTGCATGGCTTCCAGGCAATCGCCGATAATGGTTTGGGCGATCCGGTGGCAGTGCCCGGGGTCCCTTTGCGGCGAACCAAGCTGGCGGTGGGGGATCTGCGTGCCGATTTTCACCGCCAACTTTTTTTTGGCCGCCAGCGCCAGCGCCACCGGCGGGACAGCCAGTTCCCGTACGCTGACCTGTTCTAAAAAGGCGCGGGAAATCGCGTGCGGCCCGTGTGACGGGGAAGCGCTGCCGATTTCTTTTTCCAGCCCGAGCGTCCGGTTCAAGAGGATGCGCACTTGAAGCAAATTGCTAGCCAGCACAGATAATCTGGCCTGCCCTTCCGGAGGGTAGCAGTCTGTTAAAGCTAAATCGGCCCTTTTTTCTCGCACCGCCGCTGTCAGCTCCTTGAGCGCGTCGGTAATCTCTCCCGCCATGTCCCCGTCCACAAAAAAGATCGCCTCCGCGCCCATTTTATACGCCCAGGCAGCCCCCACCGCTCTGGGCACGTCAATCCCCAGGGGTTCCTCAAAATAAAGGGGATGGATTTTGCTTGACCTCATCTTTTCGATTATGTCCAGGGAATTATCCCGGCAGCCGTTTATAACCGGGATAACCAGGTCGGCACCCGCGGCCAGCGCTGTTGCGATCACCTTGCCGATGGTTAATGCTTCGTTTTTGGCGGGAATTACAGAAGCGATCATCAATAGCCTCCTCTCGTGATTTCCAGGCGATCCCGCAAATATTTTATGTTCTAAAATATTCACCAGTTTTCATGGTTGTAACATACAATGTAGGCAAAAGATGGAGGTGAGGGATTTTGGAGAAGATTAAAGTTGGCGATATCGTAGCCCGTTGTTCGTATGGATGTGATGTTTTTTTTAAAGTCATGGAAATTTTTCCGAGCGACGACGGCAGGGAGTACGCGCGGTTAAAGGGGCTTGACATGCGTCTTTTGGCCACGTCTCCCTTAGAGGACCTGCAAAAGCTGGAACCGGCTCAGGTAGCCTCCTTCTGGTATTCTTTCATGTCAAAAAATAACGAACACATGAAACGAATATTTCAGCGCCGGCAGCAGGAACACTCTTTCAGACTGAGCCGGGCGACGGGTTGCGGGGAAAGTGAAAAAGAAAAAAAAGAGAATAAGATAGAATGTTTTGATCTGCCTGGCGCGGTGCTGCACCTCGACGGCGACGGAGATTACCTGGATTTATGCCTGACCACCTACCGGCAGCTGGGCATCCCCGCCTACGGTTATCGCATTGCAGAGGAGGACCAGGTAAAAGAGCTGGGTGATTTGCTGCTCAAGCACCGCCCGGATATCCTTGTCCTCACCGGGCACGACGGCATTAAAAAGGGGACGCGGGATTTTTCTAATCTGAACAACTACCATACTTCAAGATTCTTTTTAGAGGCCGTGAAGGTTGCCCGCCGGTACGAAAAAAGCAGGGATGATCTGATTATTTTTGCCGGGGCCTGCCAGTCGCATTACGAAGCGCTGCTGGAGGCCGGGGCCAATTTCGCCAGCTCTCCGCAGCGCGTCCTCATCCATGCCTTTGACCCCGTTTTTGTGGTCGAGAAGATTGCCTATACCTCAATATATGATCCCATTTCTTTAAAAGATATCATATCTGGAACCATTACCGGCTTTGCTGGCATCGGGGGTCTGGAAACCAGGGGAAAGTATCGCCTGGGCGTCCCCAAGTCTCCTTATTAACATTCAACAATGTCACCCTTCCCGTAATTCCTGCATATGATGGCTTGAAAGCACGGGGAGGGTGAAAAATGGATAGGCATTTCCGGGTTTTAAACAAGTCCAAAGGTGATTTACTTAAATTGCCTAATGTTGTGGGCGTGGGGGTGGGATTGAAAAAAAGAGGAAGCGAAACCACAGACCGGCTTTCCCTGGTTGTTTTTGTGGAGAAAAAAGTTCCTGCCGAACAATTGCGCAGAGGGCAGATGGTTCCCTTAAAGATAGACGACATCGAAACGGATGTAATTGAAACCGACCGGATCCGGCTTTTCGACGACCGGACCCGCCGGATGCGTCCGGCCCAGCCCGGGGTGAGCATCGGGCATTACAAAATTTCGGCAGGAACCTTTGGCGCTGTGGTGAGGGATAAAAATACAAAAGAAAAATTAATCTTAAGCAATAATCATATTTTAGCCAATGCTACCAACGGGTCCGACGGGCGTTCCCGAATTGGCGATCCCATTTTGCAACCGGGCCCGCATGACGGCGGGGGGCCGCGGGACCGCATCGGTAGCCTTCTCCGCTTTATTCCGCTCAAGCGGGCCGTCCAGGAGACGGAGTGCCCCGTGGGGGCGCTCGCAGCCAGGCTGGGCAACGCCGTTTTACATGTCCTGCGCCCCCATTATGACTTCAAGGTGGTAAAGCGCACGCAGGAAGCCAATGTGGTGGATGCCGCGGTGGCTCGCCCGGACGCACCTAACGTCATCGAAGACGAGATCCTGGAAGTGGGCCGGGTCAGCGAGGTGGCCGATGTCGGCCCAGGCGAAATAGTCATGAAAAGCGGCCGGACCAGCGGGGTGACGGAAGGAAAAGTTTTGGCCGTAGGGGTGACCGTGAAGGTGGATATTTTTGAAGACGAGGTGGGCTGGTTCTCCGATCAGGTGATGACCGACTTGCTTTCCCGGCCGGGAGACAGCGGCTCGCTCGTTTTAAATCCCCAAAAAAAGGTAGTTGGCCTGTTGTTTGCCGGCTCCGACAAGTCTACCGTGTTTAACAGGATTGAAAACGTGTTTAAAAAATTGAATGTAGGTTTTTAATCTAAATCCACGATCAAAAGTTTCCCCGATTAAGAAATGGGGGAGGGGTTTTTGGTTTGGGTTCAGGTATTTCCTGCGCCGGTGAGCTTGCTCTGGTTATGCTTGGCGAGGTGCCGGCCATCGGCCCTCGTTTTCGTCAAAAGGAAGAAGCTGTGCGGAAAATGAGCCTGCTGTTAAAGGCCATCGACGGCTTGCTTGGCGAGGCGCACTTAAGTCCCTATCAAATTATGTTCCGGCGCCAGGCGGACGGTTGTTACACCCTGGTCATTAAAAGCGGCGAGGTGGCCGTTGATCTCCTTTCTGATTTGGATGAGCTGTTGTTGAAAAGGTTTCGCAAGGTATTCCGCAGTTTATTTATTCTTACCTGCTTTTACGAGGCGGATGGCAAATTGGAATGTCTGGCGGTAACGGAGGGCCTGGGAGCAGTCTTGTACTCTTATTACGACTACGGCTTTTTTCAGAGCAGATAGTTTAAGTGATACAATTATTCCCAGGCGGTACATTTTTTATGATCCTGGTATTATGGACAAGCCTGGCAGGTTGCCGGTCAGGTTATTTGCGAATGATGTCGAAGAATGAAAATTGCCAGGCGATGATTAAGCTGGTAATCTTTAAATAAATTGCCTGCTCAAGAAAATCATGAGCAAGTTACAAAGAAAGGGGTAAAAGGTGTGCGCTTGACGAGACGGAACAAGTTGTGGGGAATGCTGGCAGCCTTATTGCTCTTTGGACTCCATACGGCGGCGCCGGCAGGCGCATCGGCGGCGGATTTCCAGGGTGTTGCGTTTACCGATCAGGGTGGCTATAAAGTGGTGTACAAGCTCTCGCTCGCTTCCCCTGCGAATTACCACACCGCCTACAGCTGCCGGCTCATCGGCAATAAAACGGCCAAGGTATATTATTATTATTATTATTATGATTACCTGGCCGGGAAGATCACCCGCGTTTATTACGGCGAAAGCCCCTTCATAATTCAAAAGCCCCCGCTGCAGCCGCAACCGAAACCGCAGACCGAGGCTAAACCCCGGCCGCTGCCCCAGCCAGATCTCCAGCCGCAGCCAGGACGGCAGCCGGCGCCTGAGCCGGCCGGGGGGCTTACCGCCGATGAGCGGCACATGGTTGAGCTCGTTAACCAGGAGCGGGCCAGGCATGGCTTGTCCCCGTTGAAGGTAAATATGGAGCTGGTGAAAGTAGCCCGTTTAAAAGCCCTAGACATGGTAAGGAACGGTTATTTCAGCCATACCTCCCCCACTTACGGGAGCCCGTTTGCCATGCTGAGGCAGTTTGGCATCACCTACCGCACGGCCGGTGAAAACCTGGCCGGCGCTCCGGGGGTTGAGCTGGCTCACCAAAATCTCATGAATTCACCGGGACACCGGGCCAACATTTTAAACAGCGCCTTTACGGAAGTGGGCATTGGCGTGGTGGAAGGAAGCCCCTACGGGAAAATTTTTGTGCAGATGTTTATCGGACGCTAAGAAAAAGCTTAAGAAAAAGAAATTTTTCCAAAACCGGTCTTGACCAAAAGGCCGGTTTCTTTATTTTTCTCTTCTGTAGATTACTTGTGGGCAAATCAGCGCACATTATCCCGATTGCTCGTATATATATATTATTAGATTACTTTTGAAAGGGGGAAGTAGGCGATGGCAACACATATACCGGCCACGGAAAGGCTGCGGGTTCACCAGGTAGTTAGCGAAAACACCAGGCAGGCCGTGGTGCGGGGCAAAGTCACCGTACCGGAAGCCAAGCCGGACGTAGATAAAATTCTTTCTACGGATAAAACGGCGGCCATCAAAAGGCTGGAAATTGTACCCGACAAAGTGGTTGTCGAGGGAACCCTCACTTTGCAGATTATTTATGTTGCCTTTGAGCCCGCCCAGGCTGTTCATCATATGCACCTGAAGCTCCCGTTCACCACCTTTGTAGATGTTCCGGGCGCACAGCCGGGCATGGAAGTGCAGGGGAGGGTTGCCGTCGAAGACGTAAATGTCGTGCGCAGCCGCGAAGACGCCCGGCAGTTCGACGTCGCCGCCGTGCTCTCGGTCTTTGTGAAGGTATCCGAAATTCAGGAAGTGGATATCTTGACGCAGTGCCCGGCCGGAGCGACTTGCAAAACAGAAACCATTAAAGTAGCCCACGTGGTGGCCAGCGAGACGAAACAGGTCATCGTCAGCGACGAGTTTGACGTTCCCGTGGAAAAACCGTCCGTCGATAAAATTCTGGATGTAATGTTTTCGGCCCAAATCACGGACACGCGCATCTTGCAGAATAAAGTCATCATTGACGGCACCGTGACCGTCCAGATCCTGTACGTGGCGCTGGCGCCCGATCAGCCCGTTCACCAGCTCCACAGAACATTTACTTTCAGCGATTTCGTGGAAGTACCTGGCGTCCGGCCCGACATGGACGTGCGGGCGGAGGTAAGGGTGGAAAGCGCGGATGTGGATCAGGTGAGGCCGGATCGCCTGCGGGTCGACGCCGTCCTCATGCTTACCGTCAATGTTTTCGAAACCAGGCAGGTTAATGTCATTACTGATGTTATGGACGCTCAGGCCGTTATGGTCAGGTTGAAAATTGATCGTGTGGTCGGCGAAGATGTGTCCCAGGCAGTCCTGCGGGACACCTTTGAGACGCCGGAACCCAAGCCGGACGTGGAAAAGATCTTGAGCACCCAGGTGGAAAAGGTAGAAATTCAGGAAACAAAAATTTTGAAAAACAAGGTGATTGTCCGTGGAGACGTGGTCGTTCAGGTGATTTATGTGGCGGCGCAGCCGAACCAGGCCGTGCACGCCATGCACAGGAGGATTCCTTTCCGGACCTTTGTGGAAATCCCGGGGGCCGAAGAAGGGATGGAGGTGGACGTCCGGGCGGCTGTAGAATTTATCACCGCCGATAAAGAAGGCTGCAATATAACCCTTGAGCTGGTCCTGAAAGTAACCGCCAGGGTTACCGAGACAATGCAAAAGGACGTCGCTGTGCAGGTAATTGCGCCTGCGCCGCCGGTCTGCCCGCCGGGAGAAATAATTCGTTACACGGTCCAGCCCGGCGACACCTTCTTCCTCCTCGCCCAAAGATACGGAACAACCGTAGAGGCGATCAGAGAGGCCAACCCGGGGGTAGATCCCGGGAACCTGCAGGTGGGCCAGGTGATCAATATTCCCTGCGCGCCCGCCAAAGGTTAAGAAAGCCGAAGGTTAAAGAGCAAATAAAATTTTAAAATTTAATGGAAAAAAGGAGGTTTTATCATCTATGCCCGTTCAATTTGAGTACACGGAACCCGAACAGGTTTTGTGCATGAAAATAGTTACGCCGGTAGTGCTGGCCGAGACAGAAGCGCAGGTGGTCATTGACAAAACCCTCCACCTGCCCGAACTGGTGAAAAAGATCGACCACATTAATGCCCGGGTGCAGGATTTAGAGGCGGAGCCGGTTTTTGTCCACGAGGGCATCGGCCACTGGCAGATGGTCATTCCCAAGGAATGGTCGCACCATTTTAAGCACATGGTGGGCGGGATCTCGGTCCTCAAAAAAGTTATCGTTAGCGGCGTGCTGCACAAGCAAATTTTCTACGTGAACAAGGATGACGTGGTCAAACATGTGCAGGAAGAAGTGCCTTTTACCCGGATGATTGAACTCAAAGAGCCGCAGCCCGTGCTTAACGAAGACGAGGTAATGATCCGGCACTTAAAGCCCAGGATCGACGTTTCCTGGGAGCTGATCCGGGGCAGCCGCCTGCAGCAGACCGGCGTGGTCATCATCAGGCTGAAGATTGTGGAGGAGCGCCAGGTTTTTGTCCAGCTCTGCCCCTCCCCGGAAATTTGCCCGCCCGGCAATTTGCTGGAGGATCCCGGGCTGGAGCAGTGGGTCGGCAACGTCCCCGTCTTCTGGGGCGCGACGGCCAACGTGGCTCCCACCAGCACAGCGCATAGCGGGAGCAGGGCCGCCGAACTGGGCACCCCCTCTTCCACGACCGAGGCCGCCATCTTCCAGACGGTGCGCAACAATATGGCCATCGCGCCCGGGCGCACTTACCGGCTGTCTTTCTGGGCGAGGGAGAACGTTACGGCCGCCCCGGTGAGCAACTTTACTTTAAACGTGGAAGTGCGCTTCTTCAACCGCACCGGCATGCAAATCGACGGGGTGAGCCAGAGTTTTACCAGCGCGACCATCCCGGATAACGCTTATCAGCAATTCACCTTGAATACTCCGGCCGCCCCCGCGGGCACGGCGAGCGTGCTGGTGAGGTTTACGTTCCTCCCCGCTCCCACCAACACGAACACGCTGAAAATAGACGACGTCACTTTTGAATGCGTCGGCGGCTTTTAAGAAAGCGCTTACCCGCCGGCAATAAACTAACTGCAGTAAGCTGTGCAAACAGCTTTTCTTTTTAGGAGGAGATTGCCTATTGTTTGGCTTTAACTTGAATTTAAATAAAGTTTTACAGCAGCTGCAGCAATCGGCCGGCGATTTCCGGAAAATCGTGGTTTGCGTGGAACGCGGGGAAGGGGCGGTCAGGCTGTTGATGAACGGCCTGCAGGAAGTGGTGGAAGTGAACTTTGGCCAGAATACCCAGACTTTGCTTGCTGACGGGCGGCTGGCGGCTATGCTTGCCGAAGCTTTCAACGAAGGTCTGTGCGAGTCCAGACGCCTCCTTAAGGAAGAGATCTCCCGCTTGACGGGGGTCACAAATCTGCCGGAAATTCCCGGCCTGTTTTAGGAGTGATGAATGGCGGTGAACACCGAGCAGAAGAGTACTTTGGAAAGCACCCTGTTTTCCCTTTTGGAAAAAGGAGCCGGTTCCGAGCTGAACCAGGCGAGCCTGCTGATCCTGATCAGCCTGGTCAACCTGATGGGGATCATCAATCTTTTGGCGCAGCGGATCAACGTCGCCGAAGAAAAGCAGGAGCGACCCGGCAGGCGGTAGCAAAAAAATTTTGGTTGTCGAAAAGTCGGACGTCAAGGCTTTAAAGAAATTTTCTGGCGTCCGACTCCCGACAACCAATCCCGCCTCTTGCTTTTTTATTTTTCCCGTTATTTTTCCAACCGGTTGTTATTTTCTTTAGATATGGATTCCGACTGCATCGGCTTGGTGGAAAGATGGGAAGATGTTTCTGCAGGGCCGGACGAAGCCCCGGAGCCCGGTGCGGCGAGAGCCTCCATTAAGGTGTTGTAAAAACCATCTAACCCGGTGCGCAGCGTCTGGACGGCGTTTTGGGTAGCTTCGATAATAGACGCCAGTTGTCCTAATCTTTGCTCGCTTTCTGGCGCTAAAGAAAGGATCAGCAAGGCCGGTATCAAAAAAGGATTATAGATCCTGGACAAATAAAATCCCTCCTTTCCTGCAAATATTGAGATTTATCATATATTATGGTTAACAGGTAAATATTGTTACCAGTTTAGTTTCGGTAAAAGTTTGCCATGGTATTGTGCCAGGTCTGCCACCCACTTTGCAGGCTGCGTACCGTTTGTTGCGTGTTGAGTAAGATGGTTTTTAGGAAAGCAAGTTTTTCGTCCACCCCGGGATTTGTAGAAAGCAGCAGCAGAACGAAAATTAAAAAAAGAGTGTAGGGGTTGTTGGGCTGTAGTCCGCTCGGCATGTTTTTCTCCCTCCCATCATTTTGATTCTTTGCTATACTACGCTTAAAGAACGTGGCGTGTTACATTTTTAACCTTGAAACTTTTGGGGGCTGGTTGAATATTATTTGTCTAGAAGGGAGGCGCTTAAAACGCGGAAATGACCACAGAAATGACGAAGGAAGAAGCTGCCAGGGGTTTTTACCTGGAAGAGGTGCTGGATAAGCTGCTGGATTTTCAGGCCAGGCAGGGAGCGGAAAGCATCGATAGCATGCTTATGCTCAGCCTGGTGAACTTGCTGGGGATCGTCAGTTTGTTGAATAAGCAGTCAGGTACGGCGGCTGCCCAGGCGCCGGGGGGGATGAACCACCTGGTGGGGACGCTCTTGAACATGCTGTCCGGGCAGCCGCAGCAGCAAGCGCGGGGGGCCGAATCTGGGCCGGCGCCGGGCGTCCTTAACCCGGCTGCGCTGATGAACTTGCTCAGTCCGCAGCCCGGAAAAGCTCCCGATCCCGCCGCGCTCTTCAAAATGCTCAGCAGCCTGATGGGGGCTTTGCACGCAAAACCCCCCGAGCCGGCGGGCGCCCAGGAACAGCAGGAGCAAAAGGATAAGGTCAGGGCGGAGGGCTTTGGGCCTGAAAAGGTGAAGGAAATCAAGAAAACGCCGGGACCGCTCAAGTGGGATGCGCGCCTGGGTAATGCGACTGGATGAAATAGTCCAGTCGCATATATTTTGGAGCGGCGGAGAAAAATAGCCTTAAGGGGCGCCACAAAGCGAAGCCGGGCTGAAGAGCAGCCCGCAAGGCATGAGGGGCACGGGCTTTCGCCGAGGAGGTTATTTGCAAATTGAGCGCAAAAATACTGGCCCTGCTGATTGCGGCGGGATCAGGGGTAACCATGGCCCTGCAGGGTTCTTTAAACGCTGCTTTGGGAAAGGTGATTGGCTTATTAGAAACCAATTTTGTGGTTCACCTGCTGGGCCTGATTATCGTTACGGTTTTACTGTTCGTCTTTTCGCCGGGCAGCAGCAGGCTCGGGCAGTTTGCCCAGGCGCCCTGGTATACTTACCTGGGGGGCGCGCTGGGGGTTTTAATTATTTACGGGGTAGTGCGCAGCATTCCCCGGGTGGGCGTTGCTCCGGCCACCACCGCCATTATTTTAGGCCAGGTGTTGACGGCCAGCCTGATCGATCACTTTGGTTTGTTTGGCCTGGAAAGACTCCCTTTTACCTGGCACCGGATTGCGGGTACGCTCTTAATGGCCGCCGGCGCCTGGCTACTGCTAAAAAAGCAGGTTTAGGAGGACTATAAAGGAAATCCCCAGGAGAAGGCCGCCGGAGGCAAAAATCCAGTGGTGCCGCAAGGATTCCGGAATCAGTTTTAAAAAAACGATATAGCTCATGGCCCCGGCGGCAAAAGCCAGCAAAAAAGAGATGAAAGCGGGCGAAAGAGCAATTAAAATTACCCCCAGGGCGCTGCCCAGAGGGGTAACCAGGCTCAACAACATGTTTATGGCCAGGACGTTTTTTACGCTCATGCCCCCGGCCATAAGCGGCACCGCGGTAGCCATGCCTTCCGGAATGTTATGCAGGCCGATGGCCAGGGCCAGCAGGGGGCCCAGGGCAAGCGGCTCCGCGTAGCCGGCGGCGATGGCCAGGCCTTCCGGTAAATCATGGATGGCGATTCCGGAGGCAATGAGATAGCCCAGGGTGAGGTAGCGGTGGCGGTGGCCGTTAAACCGGGCGTCCTGGCTGAAAAAGAAATCCATTGCACCCATCAGAAACAAGCCGGCAAGCGCCCCTTCCAGGCACTGTGTAAACCGTCCGCGGTAAAGCGCCGCCGGGAAAAGGTCGAAAAGGATCACCGCCACCATGACCCCCGCGGCCAGTCCCAGTAAAAGAGAGAAGGTTCTGTATTTCAGGCGGCCAAAAATAAGCGCCAGAATTGCACCCAGGCAAGTGCCCAGGCCGGCGAAAAGCCCCATCAAAATAATGTTCCCCATTGTGCTCCCACCCGCTTCGCGCTTTACGAAAAGATTGCTTTTCCGAAAAAGATTATATCCTAATAAAGACTGCGTACTAAAGATTATATATTAAAAGCGGCGGATGGATAGCACTGTTATTTTTAGATGGGGATGGAAATAACCTGGCCCGGATAAATTTCATCGGGATTCAGATGGGGGTTGGCCTGAATCAGGGTTTCCAAAGGGATGCCGTGGCGCCTGGCGATCTCCCACATGGTATCTCCGGGCTGGACGGTGTAAGAATGTCCGTTTTTTCCGTTTTTGGGGGCTTGTTTTTCGCTTGTGCCTGGCCCGGCCACAATAACTGCTGGCGTGCCGATCTGAACGTGCGGGAAAAGGCTTTCGATGTGGTGGTTGTACATTCTGATACAGCCGTTGGAGATGGCTTTGCCGATGGAGTCCGGGTTGTTTGTTCCGTGGATGCCGTAGTTTCCCCCGGGGATGTTTAAGCCCAGCCAGCGCGTTCCCAAAGCGCCGCCCGGATTAATCAATTTGCTGACGACCTGGTAATTGCCAGTGGGCGTCGGGGTGGACGGTTTTCCAACGGCTACCGGGTAAGCCTGGACGAGCCTTTCTCCCTGGTAGTGGTGCAATTGGCGGGTGGTGATGTTCACCAATAAGTGCGTGCCTGCTTGTAAGCTGGATTGGCGCTCGCGCACTCCGGTCTGCCCCTCCTTAATTTGCTTAAGTTTTCTATTGCATTAATATGCTTTTCAGGATGCGGTGGCGACTCATCCGCCTTTTTTAAAATCTTCGGGAAGGAAAAAACTAAAGGGCAGTGGTATTATAGTTAAAAATAGAACCGGAGAGGGACGATGTTTTCTTGCTGGAGGAGCTGGCCCACGCGAAAATCAATCTGACCCTGGATATCCTTGGCCTGCGCTCCGACGGGTATCACGAGCTGGAAACGATTATGCAGACCCTGCGGCTGCACGACCGCCTATCTTTTTCGGCGGCCCCGCAAGGCATTTCGTTGGTGTGCGACCACCCGGAAGTGCCCGCGGGAGAAGACAACTTAATCTGCCGGGCGGCAAAGCTGCTCACCGCATATACGGGGAATAATTATGGAGCAGTGATTCGCCTGCAGAAAAACATTCCTGTGGCGGCCGGGTTGGCCGGCGGCTCGGCGGACGGAGCCGCCGCCTTACGGGGCTTAAACAGGTTGTGGGGGCTCGGTTTATCTGCCGGGGAACTGGTCTCCCTGGGTGCGCGGCTGGGCGCCGACGTTCCTTTTTGCCTTGCCGGCGGCACGGCACTGGCCCGCGGAAAAGGGGAGGTGCTGTACCCGCTGCCCGGCCTTGGCGGGCTGGGGGTGGTCCTGGTGAAGCCCCCCTTTGGTGTATCCACCGCCCGGGCGTACCGGCTGTACGACCAGATGGGGGGCGGCCCCCGGCCGGATCATCAGGCCATGATGGCGGCCGTCGCGAAAAAAGACGTACGGGCCATTGGCCGCCTGCTGGCCAACGTTTTTGAAAACGTAGCCGCTTCCCTTCATCCGGAAATAAGGGAGATAAAGAAAGCCCTTTTGGAAGCGGGGACCCTGGGGGCGTCGCTGAGCGGCAGCGGACCCACTGTTTTCGGCCTCTGCACAAATGTAGACCAGGCCAAAGAGGTGGCCGGTCGCCTGAGGCTCCCTCCGGAGTATACGGTATTGGTGACCGCCACCGGATAATTTCGATAGAAGTTACTTGCAGGTTTGCCTCCCGTCGAGTAAAATTAAAGAAAACTCGGCGCGGAGGAAAAAACTTATGGATCGGCCCAGATTTATTCCCCTCAAACTGGATAACTATCAGCCTTTACGGGACGTGGTTTTTGAAACCTTAAGAGACGCTATTATTCAGGGCCGGCTGAAGCCCGGCGAAAGATTAATGGAAATTCAACTGGCCGAAGAGATGGGGGTCAGCCGCACCCCGGTCCGCGAGGCCATGCGCAAGCTGGAACTGGAGGGCTTGATTGTCATGGTCCCCCGCAAGGGCGCATATGTGGCGGGTATTTCGGTAAAAGATATTGTTGATGTTTTTGAAGTGCGGGCCGCCCTGGAAAGCCTGGCGGCCGGCCTGGCGGCGGAAAGAATCACCGAACAGGAGCTGGAGGAATTGGAAAGAGCGCTCGTGCAGATTTCCGAAGCCAGCGGCGGCAATCTGGATGCGGTGGTGCAAAAGGACACCAACTTTCACGAAATTATTTACCGGGCCAGCCGCAATCAGCGGCTGATGCAGATCATCACGCACCTGCAGGAGCAAATCCAGCGTTTCCGCACCACTTCTCTGTCCCGCCCCGGCCGGACGAAAACGGCCATTGAAGAGCACAGGAAAATTGTCGAAGCAATTAGTGAGCGAAATGTGGAGCTGGCCCAGGCGCTGGCCAGGGAGCACATTGAGAGCGCGGAACAAAGCCTGTTGAGCGCTTTGCAGGAGGCTGACTGATGACTGATGGTTGTTGACGCGGTGGTTTTGGCCGGCAGCCCAAACGACGGCTTGCTCAAGGAATGCAGCGGTGCCCCTTACGAGGCGCTGATCCCTATCGGTTCGAAAACGATGGTGGAATACGTGGTGGATGCTCTGCTGGCATCGGAGCACGTCGCGCAGGTGGTGGTGGTGGGGCCCTTGGAACAGTTGACAAAAGTGCTGGCTTCCCGGAGGGTGCAGGTGGCGCCGGCGGGAAAAACGGTTTTGGAAAACGTGCAGATCGGCATTCAAGCTTTGCCCGCCGCCGCCCGGGTGCTGGTGGTCACTTCGGATATTCCCTTGCTCACCAAAGAGGCCGTTGATGATTTTTTGGACCAATGCCGCGACCAGACGGTGGATCTCTTTTACCCCATCGTCTCCCGGAGCGTTTTGGAAAGCCGCTTTGCCGGCGTCAAACGCACCTACGTCGCTTTCAAAGAGGGAACTTTTACCGGCGGCAATCTGTTTTTGGTCAATCCGGACATTTTCCCCTGCTGCCTGGAGAAGGGGGAGCAGCTGGTGGAAGCCCGGAAAAACCCCTTGCGCCTCTCGCGCCTGGTGGGCTTTTCTTTTTTGCTTAAATTTTTAACCCGCCGCCTGAGTTTAAAAGAAGCCCAGGCAAAAGTTTCTAAATTGTTAGGCATCAAGGGGGCGGCGGTGGTCAGCCGCTACCCGGAAATCGGTTTTGACGTTGACAAGCCGGGCGACCTGGAGCTGGCAGCAAGGGTCTTACACGCCTGAATCCCGGCGCCGCCAGGGCGCCTGAAAAGCAAAAAAGAAGGTGGCTCGCGTTTGAAAGGCGGTTTGACTCTGGAGATGATTGAAATTGCCGGGCGGCGTTTGGAAGGGGTGATTCATCACACGCCCCTTGATTTTTCGGCAACCTTCAGCCGCCTGACCGGCAGCCGCATTTATCTTAAGCTGGAAAATTTGCAGAAGACCGGCTCCTTTAAAATTCGGGGGGCCTACAATAAAATTTGCGCCCTGGACGAAGCATCCCGCAAAAAGGGTGTAATTGCCGCCTCAGCGGGAAATCACGCCCAGGGGGTGGCCTATGCGGCCGGGCGCGCCGGCATCGACGCGCTGATCGTGATGCCCGAAACGGCGCCCATTTCCAAGGTGGCGGCCACCCAGGGGTACGGGGCGCGGGTGGTGCTGGCCGGCGAAGATTACGACCAGGCCTTTGCGCACGCCGTAGTTTTACAGAAAGAAACGGGCGCCGCCTTTATTCACAGTTTTGACGACCCCGAGGTGATCGCCGGGCAGGGGACGATTGCCCTGGAGCTGCTGGCCGGGCTGCCCGATCTCGACGCTGTTGTGGCGCCCGTGGGCGGCGGCGGCCTCATTGCGGGGATCGCCCTGGCCGCCAAAAGCAAAAAACCGGCGGTGAAAATTATCGGCGTGCAGTCCCGGAGCGTGCCGGCGGTCTACCATTTATTTAAGCAAAAAGAAGTTCCGGACCTTTCCGGGGCGCGCACCATTGCGGATGGAATCAACGTGCGCCGGCCGGGAAGGCTTGCCGTCGACCTGATCTCGCGGTATGTCGATGAGCTCGTCCTGGTCAGCGAAGAGGAAATCGCCGAGGCCATTTTGCTTTTGCTGGAGCGCGCCAAACTGGTTGTGGAAGGAGCGGGGGCGGTAGGCCTGGCCGCCCTCCTGCACCGCAAGATATCCCTGCCGGGAAAAAAGGTGGCGGTTGTTTTAAGCGGCGGCAACGTGGACATCAATATCGTTTCCATAATCATCGAGCGCGGCCTGGTGAAATCGGGCCGGCGCCTGAACGTAAGCGTCCTCCTTCCCGATCAGCCGGGCAGCCTCTCACAACTGCTTACTTTGCTCGCCGGCGCGCGCGCCAACTTGATTTCCGTCAGCCATGACCGTATTAAACCCGACGTCCCCTTAAGGGAAGCGGAGGTTAACCTTATTCTGGAAACGCGTGACCGGGAGCACCTTAATCTGATTCTAGATGCTTTATCCAGGAATGGATATAAAGTAAAAAAACATTTTGACTGAA
Organism: Desulfovirgula sp.; assembly: GCA_020725585.1. Taxonomy (GTDB): domain Bacteria; phylum Bacillota; class Desulfotomaculia; order Desulfotomaculales; family Nap2-2B; genus JAIMBK01. The sequence goes on along the minus strand of DYES01000003.1, from coordinate 4,525 downwards.
TTGGAAATTTGAAGGAATTTTTTTATTAATAGAGAAAAAACAAGAAGGGCAGATTTTATGAGGAAGGTGGTGACAGTCCCAAATGCAAGTTACCGATGTCCGGGTCCGGAAAATTCTTAACGAGGGGAGAATGAAAGCCATTGTTTCGGTGACGCTGGATGACATGTTCGTGATTCATGACGTCAAGGTCGTGGAGGGCAACAATGGCTTGTTTGTCGCCATGCCCAGCCGGAAAATGCCTGACGGCGAGTTTCGCGATATCGCCCACCCGATTAACTCGTCAGCCAGGGAATTGATTCACAATGCGGTTTTAAGGGCTTACGAAAGCGCTCTTTAGGATGGGGTTAAAAAAATTTTCGTTTTCCAGCGGGAGTTTTGGTTCTTTTCCTAAACTCTCTCTTTTTTTAAAAGGGAAAAGGGGATTTTTGTTGAATATTAAGGAAGAGAGTATAATATCCTTTAGTGTTGATTATTTCTTCGGCCAACGCTGTTTCAGGTGTCAAAAGATATTGTTTTTTACTGACGACCAACGGCTGGTGACCGACGACTGTTCTGGGAGGTGCCTTAAATGGAGCTGGCGGCGGTTATTCTGGCGGCTGGGAAGGGCACGCGGATGAAATCCGAGCTGCCCAAGGTGCTGCATAAAATCTGCGGCCGGCCCATGGTCAGCTACGTCTTAAAGGCCGTCAAGGGGGCCGGGATAGAAAGGATCGTCATGGTGGTCGGGCACCGGGGGGAATTGGTGGCCGAGGCCTTCCAGGCGGAAGCGGCGATCGTTTACCAGGAGCCCCAGCTGGGCACGGCCCATGCTTTGTTGCAGGCAAAAGGAGCGCTTGCCGGTTTTGGCGGCCACGTTTTGGTCCTGCCCGGAGATACCCCGCTGGTCACGGAGCGCACCCTGCTGGATATTCTGGAGGCGCACAGGAGCGCCCACGCTTTTGCAACGGTACTCACCGCCTGCCTGGAAGAACCCGCGGGGTACGGCCGGGTGGTGCGGGACAGCTCCGGCAGGGTGGTGAAAATCGTTGAGCAAAAAGACGCCACCGCCGACGAGCTGGCCATCAAGGAAGTGAATACCGGCATTTATTGTTTTTCCGCAGACGGCTTGTTTGCGTATTTGGACCGCATCAGGCCCGACAACGCGCAGAATGAATATTACCTGACCGATTTGGTGGAAATTTATCTGCAGAATAATCGGCCGGTAGCCGCGTACCGGGCGGCCCGGCCGGAGGAAGTCCTGGGTATTAACGACCGCCGCCAGCTGGCGCAGGCCGAAGCTCTGCTGCGGCGCCGGAAAACTGACGAGTTGATGCTTTCCGGAGTGACCGTGATTGATCCGGCGAGCACTTTCGTCGATCAGGAGGTTGTCGTCGGCCGGGACAGCGTTATCTACCCTTTTACCGTGATTGAGGGAAACAGCGTCATCGGGAAAAATTGTGCCATTGGTCCCGGAGCGCACTTAAAAGACGTCCGGATCGGGGAAAATGTGCTGGTGACAAATTCGGTGGTCGTGGAAAGTGTCGTTGAGGATTACTGCAGCATCGGTCCCTTCGCTTACATCAGGCCTGGCTGCCGCTTGAAGCGGAAGGTGAAAATAGGCGATTTTGTGGAGTTGAAGAAGACGGTGGTGGGTGAGAACAGCAAGGTGCCGCACCTTTCGTACCTGGGCGACACCACGGTCGGCGCGGACGTAAACATCGGCGCCGGAACGATTACCTGCAATTACGACGGCGTCCGGAAATGGCCCACGTACATTGGCGACGGGGCCTTTATCGGGAGCAACACAAACCTGGTGGCGCCGGTGGAGGTGGGGGCCGGGGCGGTGATTGGGGCCGGCTCGACCATCACCAAGAACGTGCCCCCGGGCGCGCTGGGTGTGGCCCGCGGCCGCCAGCGGATTGTAGAAAGGTGGTCGGCGCGCAGAAAAATCCGGGAAGAGGGGCCTGATTAAAAACGGGGAAGAGCGAGCAGTGACATAGAATAAAGTGAGGTGTGCAGGTGACTTTGAGCAAAAGATTGAAGATTTTTACCGGCAACGCCAACCCCGATCTGGCCCAGGAAATTGCCCAGTACCTGGGGGTATCGCTGGGGGAAGCCAGGGTAAGCCGTTTCTCCGACGGCGAGATTCAGGTGAGAATCAACGAAAGCGTGCGGGGGGCGGACGTTTTTATCGTGCAGCCCACCTGCCGGCCGGTAAACGAGCATTTAATGGAGCTGTTGGTGATGGTGGACGCGGTCAGGAGGGCGTCGGCCAGGAGGGTTACGGCGGTCATTCCTTATTACGGCTACGCCCGGCAGGACCGCAAGACCCGCGCCCGCGACCCCATTACCGCCAAGCTGGTGGCCAACTTGATTACGGCCAGCGGCGCCCGCCGGGTGGTTACCATGGACCTGCACGCCGGTCAGATTCAGGGCTTTTTCGACATCCCCGTCGACCATTTGCCCGGGGTGCCCATCCTCGCGCAGTATTTTCTTCAGCAAAAACTGGAGAACGTGGTGGTTGTTTCCCCCGACCACGGCGGCGTCACCAGGGCGAGGGACTTGGCGGAGCGCATCGGCGCCCCTCTGGCCATTATCGACAAGCGCCGTCCGGAGCCGAATGTCGCGGAGATCATGAACATTATCGGCGACATTAAAAATAAAAAGGTGATCATGATCGACGACATTATCGACACGGCGGGCACCATTGCCCAGGGAGCCCACGCGCTCAAAACGTGGGGGGCCACGGATATCTACGTTTGCTGCACCCACCCGGTTTTAAGCGGGCCTGCCTTAGACCGTCTCAACCAGGCGCCCGTTAAAGAAATCGTGGTGACCAACACGATTCCTCTCTCCACAGAGAAATGCCTGCAAAAAATCAAGGTGCTGACCGTGGCGCCGCTTTTAGGGGAGGCAATTATTCGCATCCACGAGGATCTTTCGGTGAGCAAATTGTTCGATTGAGTTCCTTGGGCCGGTTTTCTTCCGGACTCGCATTGTTTCTTTTTGCCTGGTGAGACAGGCTTGTTTTTCGTTTAAAGGGCAAGTTAATCCCAGCGCTGATTTCCCGGCTTTTGCTCACGGCGCTGGAGAAAACCTGGGTGGCGGTGTTTTTCACGACGCGCACGGTATCTTGAAAGCCGCCCTCTATTTTGACCAGGTGATGCAGGCAGTCGTCGGTGCAGACGGTCACCTCCTTGCCGAGCGTGCGGATAAAGCTGGCGTCCAGGTAGGTGCGCCCCTGGATCACGTTGTTGAAGACGCCTTCGGAAACTTCCAGGCCGACGATTTCACCGGTTTGCAGGTCGATGTAGTATTCGTCCACCTGCCCAAGAATAGTGCCGTTTTCCAACACGATGCGCGTGCCCAGAATCTCGACCTTCTCTTTTGCCAATTTGACAATTTCGGGCAGGCTCGCTCCTTTTTGGATGAAATTACTCCGCTCCACCGTGATGGCGTTTTCACCGATGCTGTGCAAGCGGTTAAAGGGAATAAATTTTTGTTCCCTGGATCGGTCCTTTTCTTCTATGATTAAGGCAACCACCGCTTTTTTTGCCGGGTCCGCCACCAATCCCTTCACTTTGCCGATCTGCTGGCCTTCTTCCAGACTGAACACGGGCAGGTTAAGAATTTGTTTACTCTTGCGCATGATTTTCGCCCACCTCTTCTCTAAAAACTTTCTAAAATGGCGTTAAAAAAGAGCGTTTTCACGTTGGCTGGGAACGCAAAAAGGAAAAGTCTTAAGTTCTTGACCTTCTAGAAAATAATATGCGCAAGAAAGTCAGGGCATGATATCGGGGAGATAAAAATGATGTTGATTGTCGGGTTGGGAAATCCCGGCGCAGGGTACGCGAAAACCCGTCATAACGTCGGTTTTCAGGTGATTGACCGGCTGGCCGGCGATTTTTGCCCGGCCGGGTGGCGTTTAAGGTGCAGGTCTTTAGTGATGGAGGCCCGTTTTCAAGATCAGAAGGTGGTCCTGGCCAAGCCGCAGACTTACATGAACAACAGCGGCGAAGCGGTGAAGCCCCTTTTGCGCTGGTACGGCCTTGGTTTAGCGGAGCTCCTGGTGATCTGTGACGATCTGGATCTGCCCCTGGGGCAAATCCGGATTAGGAAGAAAGGGGGGCATGGCGGGCACCGGGGGTTGAAATCGATTATCGGGGCCGTGGGCGGCAATGAATTCGCCCGTCTGCGCATCGGCATCGGCCGCCCGGCTCCGGAAATTGACGTGGTCCAGTGGGTGCTGGGACGGTTTTCCGCCGCCGAGGCCCCCGTCATCGAAGAGGCCTTGGCCAGGGCCGCCCGGGCGGTGCAGATTCTGTTGAGCGAGGGCATCGAGAGGGCAATGAACCAGTTTAACTAAAAATTGCGGCGGAAAGTGAAGATCGCCGGTATACTGCTGGCAGGGAAGAAGATAAATTTTTTAAGTGCGCCGAAGTCAAGCGTAAAACATTGACAAGTCGCTGTTGTTCGATTATAATTAATGTTGTCAGTTGATTGTGGGGCTGTGGCGCAGAGGGAGCGCGCTTCCTTGGCATGGAAG
>DYES01000063.1 GCA_020725585.1 Desulfovirgula sp. | reverse complement strand
TCACGATGAACCTTTCTTTTATCGGAGTGGCCATCTCCCACGCCGCTTTCGCCGGGGCGCTGTGCGGGGCCTGGCTGGGTTTTCAGCCCGCGGCCGGGGCTTTTCTCTTCAGCCTGGCGGCGGCCGCAATCATTGGGCCGCTGGCCGACCGGGGGGAGTTTAACCCCGACACGCCTATCGGGATTGTTTTCTCTGTTATGATGGGACTGGCCTTCCTTTTTATGGGCCTTTTGCCAGGCCCGAAAACCCAGGCCTTGGAGCTCTTGTGGGGGAGCATCCTGACGGTGAACGACCGCGATCTTTTCCTGCTGGCCGGGGTAGCCACAACTGTCCTGCTCCTGGTAATCCTTTTTTTTAAAGAAATTCAGGCTGTGATTTTCCACCGGGAAGCTGCTTTGGCCGTGGGTATTTCGGCTAGCCTGATCTTTTACGGGCTGCTTTTTCTCACCGGAACGGTCATCGCCGTTACTTTGCCCAGCATCGGCGGCCTGCTCATCTTCAACCTGATTTTAAACCCCGCCGCTGCGGCCTACCAGCTTACCTACAACCTGCGGGTGATGTTTGCCTTGGCCGCCTTTTTCGGCGTCCTTTCCACCTGGCTGGGGCTTCTCTTTTCCTGCCTTTTTGATGTACCCAGTGGGGCTACCATCGTGATTGTTTCCGCGGCCATCTTTATCCTCGCTGCTACCTTTTCAACCAAGCGGAAGGTAAAAAAATGGCATGAAATTGAATCAGGATAAAATAAAGAATAAAAGTAGGGCAAAAAGAGAAAGAGGAGGAATCAAGGTAAAAATATGAATCACCGCGAATATTTTAACGAGATGGCGGCCCGTTGGGACGACCTGATTACTGACGAGGTGAGGATGCGGTTAAAAACAATCATCGAAAATCTTTCCCTTGCGTGGGGCAGCAAAGTGCTGGACGTAGGCACGGGCACCGGGGTGCTCATCCCATATTTGGTGGAAGCAGTCGGCCCTTCGGGAACGGTGGTAGCAGTGGACTTTGCCGCGGAAATGCTGGCCATCGCACGAAAAAAACATCGCTGGCCGAACGTTCAGTACCACGAGGCCGACGTGACTGCCCTTCCGTTTCCTGACCAGACTTTCGACGAAGTGATCTGCAACTCGGCCTTTCCCCACTTTGCCGATCGCCGGCAAGCGGCAAGAGAAATGGCCAGGGTACTTAAAGCCGGAGGAAGAATTACCGTCTGCCACCCCCACAGTAGAGATTACGTGAACAACATCCACAAGTCCATCGGCGGTGCCGTCGGCAACGACCTTTTGCCGGACGACGAAACTATGCGCGGAATTTTTTCCGAAGCCGGCTTCAGAAACATCGCCATTGCAGACAACGTTGGGGGCTACCTTTTGGTGGCCCGGAAAAAGTAATTTATAATATGATTTATAATATGATTCCGGTGCAAAAACCCCTTTTTAATTGTTCTCGGGCTGAACATGCTCCTGGCGGTATTTTAGGGATTAGCTTGAAGGGGCCGGATTTTAGTCCGGGACTTTTAGCCGGCGAGCATTTTTTGCGCCAGTTCCACGCCCAGCACCCACAGGGCGGCGGTGCTCAGGTGGGTGGGGGCCACGGCATCGAAAAGAATGTTGACGGAGGCGCTGAATTCTTCGTCCCCTTCCCATAAGATCACGGCCAGGGGGAGTTTGGGCAGGGCGGGGATTTGAAACCCCGCGTCCCCCAGTTTTAAGGGGGCGCCGCCGAGCGCTTCGGCCGCTCTTTGAAAGGCCTCCCGGTCCCGGCCGAAGCGCCTGGCCAGGGGGATGGCGGCGTCGGTTTGGAAGGGAGCGTAATGGTGGGCGCCGTCCGGCAGCTCCAGAAAAGAAAGCCAGCGCCCCCGTGGGGGCAGGCCGCTGGCCGAGCACAGGTATTGCAGAATAATGGTCTTGTCGTTGTAGGGCACTTTTTCCAGGCCGGCGCAGGATACCCGTCCCTGAAGGTCAATTTCGTGCTCCCGCCCGAAATAGCGCAAAAGAAAAACCCCCTTTTCTTGGCGATAATCCGCTCCGCTTCTTTGCGCCACGTCTTCCGGGGAAAGGGTTTTAAATTTTTTCACCGCTTCCGTGTAGGCGTCAACTGCGTTACACACTTTTTTCCTAACCTCTTTAGCTTCATTTTAACGGGAAGATTTATTTTGGTCAATAATAAGCAAGAAAGCGTGGAGGGAGTTTTTCGCTGTCCTGCCGTGGTGGGCTTTACTGTTTTAGTGAAGTGATAAAGACAATAAAGAATTAGAAACAGGGTCTGGGCTTTTTTATACCCTGTAGATTATTCTTGACTAAATGGTTAAAAGCAGAGTATCATGGAGGAAAGTTCTTCGCTTAAAAGCAAGTAAATTAAAAGCAAGTACAATAGTAAGGAGGAGAATCCGCGTGCATTTTGAATTAACCGAAGAGCAAAAACTGCTTCAGGAAACGGCTTACAAGTTTGCCGTGAAAGAGTTTGAGCCCCTGGCCAAAGAGTGCGACCGGGAAGAGAAGTACCCCCGGGAGCTGTGGAAAAAGGCCTGCGAGACGGGCCTGGTGGGCTGCTACATCCCGGAAAAATACGGGGGGCCGGGTTTCGGCTTTTTGGAAGTGGCCCTGATCACGGAGCAGTTATGCAGGATCGACCTGGGCTTGAGCCTGGTGGTTACGGCGGCGACCTTTGGTTCGGAGAACATCTTGCTGTTCGGAACCGAGGAGCAGAAGCAGAAGTACCTCCCCCTGCTGGTCAACGGCGAGGCCATCTCGGCAGGCGCCTACACGGAGCCGGACGCGGGCACCGACGTAGCCGGGACGAAAACCACGGCCCTAAGAGACGGGGACGAGTACGTGATCAACGGCAGCAAGATGTTTATCACCAACGGAACCGTTTGCGACTGGATGGTGGTCCTCTGCGTGACCAACCCCAAAGAAGAGAAAAGGCACAGAAGGCACAGCCTGATCCTGGTGGAGGCGGACCGCCCGGGCATCACCCGCAACAAGATCAAGGGCAAAATGGGCATCCGGGCGAGCGATACGGCGGAAATAATCTTTGAAGACGTGCGGGTGCCCTGCGCCAACCTGATCGGGGAGGAGGGGAAAGGGTTTTACCAGCTCATGCATTTCTTTGACGTGACCCGCACCATGGTGGCCGCCCAGGGGGTTGGTCTGGCCCAAGGGGCGCTGGATAAAACTCTCAAATACGTCCAGGAAAGAAAGACGTTCGGGCAGCCCCTTGCTTCTTACCAGGGCATCCAGTTCCAGCTGGCCGAAATGGCGACGCGGATCGAGGCGGCCCGCAACATCACCTACAAGGCGGCGTGGAAGGCCGACCAGGGCGAGATCGACCCCGCTTTAAACGCCATGGCCAAGTATTTCGCCGGGGAAGTCGCCGTCTGGGTGTGCGACAAGGCCCTGCAGCTGCACGGAGGGTACGGCTACATAGACGAGTACGACGTGCAGAGGTTTTACCGGGATGCCAAAATACTGGAAATCTATGAAGGCGCCAAGGAAGCGGAGAAAATAACCATTGCCAGGAGGCTGTTCTAAATTTAAAATTTTTGGGGAGTGTGCCCCCGGCGGCGCCCGGGGCAAAGACTAATCCTCGTTTTCTTCCGTTAAGATTAAACTTTTCAGCGTGGCCAGGTTCTGGACGTCTTCTTTCATATCGTTCCCTTTCGGGGTTTCAAGCACCATGGGCAGGCGCCGCAGGCGGGGATCGTTTAAAAGCAGGCGGAAGGCCTCCAGGCCCAGCCGCCCCAGGCCGATGTGCTCGTGCCGGTCCAGGCGGCTGCCCAGCCCTCCCCGGGAATCGTTTAAGTGGATTGCCTTGAGCCGCCCAAGACCCACTAAAGCGTCCAGCCGGGAAAAGGTCTTCGCGTAGGCTTCGGGCGTGCGCAGGTCGTACCCGGCGGCAAAAGCATGGCAGGTGTCAAAGCAGATTCCCAGCCGCTCGGGAAAAGAGCTCGCTTCGATGATCTGTGCCAGGTGCTCGAAGCGGCAGCCCAAAGTGGAGCCCTGCCCGGCGGTGATTTCCAGCAGGACTGTCACGGACGGGTCTTGGGCGCGTTCAAAAATTTCGTCCAGGGCCCGGGCCACGCGCGCCAGGCCTACGTCCTCACCGGCGCCCAGGTGCGCGCCGGGGTGGGTGACCAGGTAAGGGAGGCCCAGGGCCGAGCACCTGTCCATTTCCAACAGAAAGCTTTCCACCGATTTTTGCCACAGATCTTCGTCCGGGGAGCCCAGGTTGATCAGGTAAGAGGTGTGGCCGAAAACAAACATTCCGGATTTTTGCCGGTTTTCTTTAAAACGCCAGACTTCTTCTTCTCCCAGGGGCTTGGCCCGCCACTGGTTGGTGTTTTTCGTAAAAATCTGGATGGCCCGGCAGCCGATGCGGAGCCCCCGCAAAATACTTTTATCTATCCCGCCGGCAATAGACATGTGCGCCCCTAAAAGCACCAAAACTTCACCTGCTCTTCTTGTTTCTTTTCTTGTTTTTTCAACATTATAGCCTTTTTCCCGAAAAGAGCAAGGCTTTTTTGGCTTGCCCCTGTCTTTCCTTGCCGCCGTCCGGGATCGTTTTCTTTGTGCCGGTTAAAATGATTAAAAGAACCGGCGATGGAAACAATAAAAGCCAAAGGTGAGGCAGGGTGAGCGGACGGCTCAAGAAAGTCATCGGGAGGCTTTTCACCAAAGGCCCGCCGTCGGGCTATTTACAGCAAAGCCATGACCAGGGCGGCTCCTTCGGCCCCCCGTATTTGGCGGCCGACCTGGACAAAAACCTGGAGGCAATTTTCAGCGTTCTGGGCAAGGGTCCGGATCTGATTGTGCGGCACCTGGAAGTAGGTCCGCCGCCAAAGCTGCTCCGGGCGGCGCTGCTTTATGCCGACGGCATGGTCGACACGGAACTGCTGGGGGAGCTTTTCATTAAGCCTGTCTTGCACGACTTGCCCCGGAAACTGGCCCAGCGCCCCGGAAGTTTGGACGTTATCGACGTGCTGGAAAAGCACGTCGTTGCCGCGCCCTCCGCGAAGAAGGCAAAATCGGTGCCGGAAATTGTTTCCAGCGTGCTCCGGGGCGACGTGGTCTTGCTGGTAGACAGTCACGCTGCCGCGCTGGTCAGCTCGCTGCGTGGTTTTAGAAGCAGGAACGTGGAGGAGCCCACCCTGGAAACGGTGATCCGGGGCCCCAAGGAGGGATTCACGGAAAATCTGCGCACGAACCTGTCCCTTTTGCGCCGCAAGATTGTCCACCCCGGCCTGTGTTTTACCGAGTTGTTTATCGGCCGATACTCGCAGACCAGGGTCGTCGTGGCGCACATTGCGGGAGTCGCCGAAAAGAGCCTGGCAGACGAGGTGATCAGGCGCGTCTCCGGGATTGACATAGACGGGGTGCTGGATTCCGGCTACATCGAGCAGTTAATCGAAGACGCCCCTTATTCTCTTTTTCCCACCATTGGGAATACGGAAAAGCCTGACGTAGTGGCGGCGCGCCTGCTGGAGGGGAGGGTGGCGGTGCTGGTGGACGGCTCGCCGGTGGCCCTGACCGTCCCCCGCCTGTTTTACGAAACCATTCAGACGCCGGAAGACTACTACTCCCGGCCGTACAATTCCAGCATCATCAGGATCATTAGACTTATCTTCCTGATCGCCTCCATCATTTTGCCCGGTTTGTACGTGGCCCTCATCAATTACGACCCCGAGGCGATCCCCCAAAAGTTGGTTTTTACCATCGCCGCCTCCCGGGAGGGGGTGCCCTTTCCGCTGGTGCTGGAGGTCGTTCTTTTCGGGCTGATTTTTGAAGGCCTCCGGGAGGCGGGGGTGCGCCTTCCCCGCCCGGTGGGCTCGGCGGTTACCATCGTGGGGGCGCTCATTATTGGCACGGCGGCGGTGGAAGCCGGGCTGGCCAGCTCAAGCACCGTGATCATGACCGCCTTTGTGGGCATCGCCAGCTTCATTACCCCCGGGCTCACCGACGTATACATCGCGGCCCGCTTTCTGCTGGTGGCCCTGGCCGGGGTGTTGGGGCTGTTCGGGCTGGTGATGGGAATGCTGTTTTTGTACACCCACATGTGCTCCCTGCGCTCTTTCGGGGTGCCGTACATGTCCCCCATCGCCCCCTCGGCGTACCCGCAGTGGAAGGACATCTTTGTTCGCGCCCCGCTGTGGCTGCTGAAAACGCGGCCGTTTTTTATCACCAAGCAAAGCAAGTACAGAATGGGACAGGACAGCAAGCCGGAGCGGCCGCCGTCCGGCCAAAAAGAAAGAAATTAAAAATGAAAAGAAAGAGGGGTTTTTATGCTGGAGGAAGGCCGCATTTCCGATCGCCAGGCGGTCTACCTGATCATAACCTCCATCCTGCCCACGTCCATTTTATTCCTGCCGCACATGATCTATAAGGGCGCCCGGCAGGACGCCTGGCTGTCCGTGATCCTGATCACTTTCTTCGGGCTGGCGGCGGGGGAGGTAATCGGCCGGCTGGCAAGGCGCTTTCCCGCTCAGACCATTGTGGAATACAGCCGCGAGCTGGTGGGGCCTTACCTGGGCGGGGCCATCGGGCTTTTGTACGCCGGCTTTTTTCTCTACATTAATTCCTTCGTTGTACGGGAGCTGGCCGAAATGCTCACCACGAATTTTTATGAGGAAACTCCCATCGTGGTCTTCGTGATCGCGACCGTTTTCGTGGTCGTCTATATCGTCCGGCACGGGTTGGAGGTGCTCGGAAGGGTTAACGATATAGTGCTGCCGCTTATCCTGGCCATGCTGGGGGCGCTGGTGCTCTTTATCATTCCCACCCTGAAGGCGCAAAACTTTTTCCCGGTGCTGGAAAACGGAGTTGCGCCCGTGGTGCGGGGGGGCTTCCCCGCCGCTGTGTTTTTTGCCGAAACGTTTGTCATGCTCATGCTCACTCCGTACCTGGCCCGACCGGACGAAACGCGCCCGGTAATCGCCAAGGCGGTGCTTTTTCTGGGGGGACTGCAGTTTTTGGTAATCCTGGCCGTTATTGGTGTTACCGGAGAACTGACCGCTAATTTCTTGTTTCCCGTTTTAGACCTGGCCAGGCTGATCCGCCCGAGCCTTTTTTTAACCAACGTAGACCCCCTGATCCTCATGCCGTGGATCTTGGGGGGCACGGTCAAGATCACCGTGTTTCACTACTGCGCCACCCTAGCCGCCGCCCAGCTTTTCCGGCTCCGCAATTACGGCGTGGTGGCCGTGATCAACGGAATCATCCTGGGCGTGCTGTCCCTGATTCTCTGGGAGGACGTTGTGGAACTGGCCGAACAGATTGCCCGCGTAATCCCGCCCTACTTTCTTTTTATCCAGGTGGGAATCCCCCTGGTTCTTTTGGTTATCGCCGTCATCGGGCGGAAAGGAAGGCAGGAAAATGCAGGTCAATAAGTTAGTTTCCAGGATAATCATGGTTATCGCCGTAGTTTTTTTAGCGGCCGTTCCGGGGTGCTGGAGCAACTACGAACTTGAACGGCGGGCGCTGGTGGTCGCCCTGGGGGTCGATAAAGGCAGCGCCGGGCGCCTGCTGGTCAGCGCCCAGATGGTTGTTCCTTCCCGGTACGTGACCATGCAAAGAGCTCCGGGGGGCGGGGGCAGAGGCGGAGAAAAACCTTATTTTGTGGCCAGCGCCGAGGCGCCCACCATGGCGGAAGCAGCGCGGATGTTGGCGAAAAAAGCGGGCCGCGAAGTGTTTTTCTCCTTTTTGGAAATTGTTGTGATCGGTAAAGATCTGGCCAAAGAAGGCATTGCGCCGGTGACCGAGTGGGTAAACAGGGCCAGGGAGCAGCGCTTAAGAACTTTGCTGGCTGTCTCCGCCGGCACCGCCAAAGAAGTAGTCGAAGCTTCCGGAGCCGGGCTGGAAAGAATCCCCGCCGCTTACCTGCGCTCCTCCGTCCTGGCTTTTCTGCATAGCAGTTCGCGGGTCGTGAGAAGCGATTTTTTCGGTTTCTTAACCGACGTTTCTTTGCCCGGCAAAGAACCGGTAGCGGCAAGGATTATTGTTTCTAAAACCTCCGGGAAGAAGCAGGCGCAGGTTTCCGGCAGCGCCGTTTTTCGCGGCTACCGCCTGGCCGGCTGGCTGACCGAAACCGAGACCCGGGGGTATCTCTGGATCACGGGGGGAATCAGAAGGGGGATTATTTCGGCAAGCCTTCCCGGGGGGGAAGAGGCGGCTTTTACAATCAGAGGGGGAAGAACAAAGATTGCCGCCAGTTTTGTCGACGGGAGCCCCGTCTTCAATATCGACATTAAAATGAAAGCCAATGTTGAAGAAACACACGATCTGGACCTCGCGCTTGACCGGCCCGAGACTTTGGAGGGCCTGGAAACAATTGTCGAGGAACAAATTTCGCGTGAAGTGCAATCGGCGCTGGCCATGGCACGCGAGCTGGGCGCGGATATATTCGGCCTGGGGGAGGTAATCCACAGGCAGTGCCCCGCCGGGTGGAAACAAATCTGCGCCGACTGGGAAAATATTTTTCCGCACGTTCCGGTTAAGGTAAAGGTTAAGGCGTCCGTCAGGCGCACCGAAACGAGCGGCAATCCGGTGCGGCCGGGAAAAAATAGCGCCCAGGCTGTCTGGGGGAGGCCCAGGCGCAATATAATATAATCGTAAAAATGTTTACAATTAAAGTGCCAGGACCTATAATAACCAGGTAAGGCGCAAGTTTATCGGGACTGCCGGAAAAAGCAAATCACGCACCGGCGAGTAAAGAAGGTGGGCAAATGCCGCAACCGGTCATTGAAGTATCTGGTTTAAGGCGTTTTTTTGGGGATTTCGAGGCGGTGCGGGGCGTTTCTTTTGCCGTTGGCGCCGGGGAAGTTTTTGGTCTTTTAGGTCCCAACGGGGCGGGAAAAACCACCATCGTCCGCATGTTGACCACCCTGCTGCGCCCCCACGGCGGCGAAGCGAGAATCTGCGGCTGCGACGTGCGCCGGCAGCCCGCCCGGGTGCGGCAGTGCATCGGCTACGTGCCCCAGGCCCTTTCCGCCGATGGCTCGTTGACTGGTTACGAAAACCTGCTGATCTTCGCCAAAATTCTGGGCTTAAAAAAGAGGGAGCGGGAGCGACGAATAGAAGAGCTGCTTGCCTTTATGGAATTGGAGGAGGTGGCGCACGTTTTGGTCCGGAAATATTCCGGCGGAATGGTGCGCCGGCTGGAGATCAGCCAGGCCATGCTCCACCGGCCCCGCGTCCTTTTTCTGGATGAGCCCACGGTGGGGCTGGACCCGGTGGCGCGCAAAGGGGTCTGGGAGCGGCTCGGGGATTTGCGCAAAAATTATCAGATGACCATTTTGTTAACCACCCATTACATGGAGGAAGCGGATACCGTTTGCCAGCGGGTAGGCATTCTGGACAGGGGGGAAATGGTGGTTACCGGGACGCCTGCCCAGCTTAAAGAAAGCGTGGGCGGCCCCACAGCAGCCTCCCTGGATGATGTGTTTGCGCACTACACAGGAAAGCAGCTGACTACGGGGGGTAACTATAATGAACTCAAGCAGGTGCGCCGCCTCAGCCGGCGCCTCGGCTAGCGCTTTTCTGAAAACACTGCGGGACACTTTAAACGGCACCCTGGCCATCGCGGAAATGGAGGTGCGCAAGCTGCGCCACGATCCCGGCGAGCTGTTGGCGCGCACCGTTCAGCCGGTTTTGTGGCTGGTGATCTTCGGCCAGGCGTTTGGCCAGGTGCGGGCCTTTCAGATGGAAGGCGTCTCTTACCAGGCCTTTCTTACTCCCGGCATAATTTCCCAATCAGTCATGTTTGTGGCCATATTTTTCGGTATATCCATTATCTGGGAGAAGGATATGGGGATTCTCCAAAAGTTTTTGGCCATGCCGGCGCCGCGCCTGGCGCTGGTTCTAGGCAAGGCGCTGGCGGCGGGAGTGCGCGCGCTAAGCCAGGTGGGGATCGTCATTTTGCTGGCCGCCCTCATCGGCATCCCGCTGCGCTGGCACCTGCCGGGTTTACTGGGCGCCGTGGGGGTGGTGCTGCTCGGCGCGGTGTTTTTTGCCGCCCTTTCCATGATTATTGCCGCGCTGGTAAAGACCCGCGAACGCTTCATGGGCATCGGCCAGCTCATCACCATGCCTTTGTTTTTCGCCTCCAACGCCCTTTACCCCGTTTCGGTGATGCCCGGCTGGTTGAAGGTGGTGGCCATGGTTAACCCGCTCAGCTACATGGTGGATTTTTTGCGCGGCGTTTTGGTTGCCGGCCGGCTTGAAAACTGGCTTCTGGACGTGGGTGTGCTTTTTTTGGCCAGCGTTGTCAGCACAATCGTGGCGACATACTTATATCCCCGGGTCATCGCGTGAAGCCGGGGCCCGGTTATTTATTAAGGAGGGGAAAGCATTGGAAATTTTACCGGCCCTTTTTCAAAAGGAAAAGATCGGGCGCATGTTTCCGGACGTAGTTTTCGGAGTGTGCTCAACAAAAGATCCACTGCTTGAAAATTGCCGGGACAACATGGAGAAGATTCTCCCGGGTGCAGCCTACCTGGTGGTCATTGCCGCCGCGCACTCGCCGGCAGCGCTAAACTCCGGCAATATCCAGGTGAAGCAGTACGATACGCTTTACACTTATCAAAGAGCCGGCGACCTGTCCCACCTTTTATGCCGGGAAATAGCGGCCGCGGGGCATGCGGCGGTGGCCGTGCCCGCCTTTCTCCCCATCGACATGCTGGGGGAAGGGAAGGGCATGCGGGGGGAGATCTGCTGGCGGCGGGCGGGTGTGGCGGCAGGATTGGGGCGCATCGGGAAAAGCGGGCTCCTGGTCACAAAGGCTTTTGGTCCGGCGGTGCGGCTGGGGGGTCTTTTGACGACGTACCCCTGCAAAGATTTAATTTCCAAAAAAGAAGGAGAAGACCAAAATGGCGACGCTAATTCCTGCGAAAACTGCGCCGTCTGCTTGGAAAGCTGCCCCGCCGGCGCTCTTGGCGAGTTTAAGATAGACAAGAAAAAATGCGGTGATTATATATTTGCCTACGGCCTGCGGCGTTTCTCCCGGTTTTTGGAAGAGCTTTTCGCAGCAGACGAACAAAAGCGCCGGGAAATCTTAAGAAGCCCCGCTTTGCGCGAGCTGTGGCAAAACTTCATGACCGGCTGTTATTACTACTGCTGGGAATGCCAGGCTTCCTGCCCGGGAGGGAAGCGAAGAGGCCAGACCGGTCAGGGAACATAAAAAGGGGGAGACTAAAATTGACTCCGGAGCGCATTCTTTCTCATCTCATTCAGATCAACACGGTCAACCCGCCGGGCAACGAAACGGCTGCCGCCAGGTTTTTAAAGGAGCTTTTCGATGCTGCCGGCATTGCCAGCGAAATAATCGAGGCGGAAAAGGGGCGGGGTAATTTTCTGGCCCGGCTGGGCGCCGGCGACAGAAGGCTGCTTTTTCTTTCGCATACCGATGTGGTGCCGGCCGGCGAAGACTGGGACTTCGACCCCCTGGGAGGGGAAATTCGCAACGGATTTGTCTATGGACGCGGCGCCCTGGACTGCAAGGGGCTCGTGGCTGCCGGGGCCTACGCCGTCCTGAAGCTGGCTCAGGAAAAGACGCCGCTCAACGGGATGCTCATCTTTGCCGCCACTGCGGATGAAGAAAGGGGCGGCGCCTGCGGCGTCAAGCACCTGCTCGAACACTGCCCGGAAAAGCTGCGCGCGGACTTTGCCGTCAACGAAGGAGCCGAAGAGCCGGTTTGTTTAAACGGGCAAATGATCTACTTCATCCAGGTGGGCGAAAAAGGGACTGCCTGGAGCAGACTGGAAGCGAAAGGGAGGGCCTGCCACGGCTCCGTTCCCACCCTGGGCGATAACGCCATTTTGAAAATGGTCCGGGCGCTGAACGCTCTTTTTGCGTATAGGGCGGAAGTCAGGCTCATCCCAGAAGCAGAAGTGTTGCTTTCCGAAATTGCCCGGATAAAGGGGCTGGATATGCCGGTAAACGAGGAAAACGTGGATCTATTGCTGGATCGCATCGGGGACAAAAACTTTTCCGAAACCCTTCGCGCCATGACCCGGATGACTGTCTCCCCGAACGTTATTCAAGGCGGCGCTAAAACCAATGTCGTTCCCGATAGCTGCCAGGCAAAAGTGGACATCAGGGTCCTTCCCGGACAGGATGAGGATTATGTTTTAGGGGAACTGCGAAAGTGCGTGGGCGGGGAAATTAAAATCGAAGTGCCCAACTACCACCCGCCGACCTTTTCCTCCGCTCAGTCGCCGTACTATCGGCTGATTGAAGGCATCACCAGAAAACTGGTGGGCCGCGGGGTGGCCTGCCTGCCTTACATTTCCTCCGGGGCAACGGATTCCAGATTCCTTCGGGGCGCGGGCATCCCTGCTTACGGAATCAATCATATGGCCAAAGGGTTTGATCCGGAGATCAGGGCCACAGTGCACGGAAAAAACGAGCGAATAGACGTGGCCAGCCTTTATGTTAAGGCCGAGTTTCTCGTTACGTTGGCCAAAAAATATTTGGGCTGATATTCAACGAAATAAGGGAGGTTTGGCTGATAAAATTTAAGATAACGGCAGAAGTATTGCCAGGCGTTCTTGACCGCCTGGGTTATTTGTCCAATTCTTCAGCAAGGCGCATCAAAAAGGAACGAAAGGCGGAAATTTCCTGCTCAAACTGTTGGTGGACCATACGGCTGCTTCTCTAGCCTGCCGCAGCCTTTCCACCTGGCGCCTTTCCGCCTCTTTTTTTCTCATCCGCCAGGCTTTTGCATATTCTTGAAAAACCGCTCCGTCCATAGTAACCACCATCGAACCACCATCGTTGCCCGGGACGCCGGTTGCTTTGGTTACCCCCGCGATAGATCCGCTACCTCCATGATACAGGCGGACCGGGAGCCCGTCAAGGCTGGTCTTGTTGTCGAAATCATTTCGGCCGGTGAAAATCGTTTTTTCGGGAAGAATTTTGGGATAGAATAGCGAAGATAAGTGGTAATTCCTGGAGTTGCCCGGAGAGATGGAAAAAAATAAACGTGATACTCACTTAAAGCAGGAAAGGAGTTTTCAAGATGCCTGAACCGCAGCTGGGGGGCCGGGTGGTGAAAGAGCTCACCGGCGTGCTCCGCGGAAAGAATTCCTGGGCTACCTGGTTCCAGACAAAGAAAAAGGGCCGTTTGCGTTAGCAAAAGCCGCTAGCAACTCAGCCCTCCGTCACTCCGAACCTGGTGGACCGTGAGGGAATCGAACCCCCAACCTGACGATTAAGAGTCG
>DYES01000062.1 GCA_020725585.1 Desulfovirgula sp. | reverse complement strand
CCCAAGGTAGCGCTCTAGCCAAACTGAGCTACGCCCCGCTGTCTGTAAATTATTTTAATCTTTTCAACAGGCAAAGTCAAGCGGCCGGAAAGCCTTTTTATTTTTTATCAGGAGAGGAAATTTTTTGCGCTCATAAATGCGTAATTAAATGGAGATATTATAAATAATTATTTAACATAGTTTAGCATTATACCTGCTCCAGCCCCTTTTGCCGTTGGCGTCCTAAAAAATATAAAGGAGGCAGGCTAATGGGTAGAAGGCGTGGAGGAGTAATGTCCGACAGGCTGAAATACGAGTTAGCCGCAGAGCTCGGAGTAGCGGATATCGTTCGGCGGGAGGGCTGGGGAGCGGTCTCTTCCCGAAACTGCGGCAACCTGGTCCGCCTGGCCATTGAGCGCGCCGAACGAGCACTTGCCCAGGGACGCTGACGGTTCTTAAGGGATGCGCCTGATAAAAGCGCATCCCTTTTAAATTTTGGGATAAAAAATGCATTTTCCAGGAATACTGTCATTGCCGGTCGTTAAACCAGACCCAAAACTAGCGCGGAGGTGGTATTTTTAGTTGCGGGTGCAGGTTGATCAAGATTTATGCATCAGTTGCGGAACGTGCATAGATATCTGTCCGGACGTTTTTGACTGGAACGAAGACGAAAAAGCACAGGCGGTCGTAGGAGAGGTTCCCGAAGAGCTGGAAAACGATGCCCACGAAGCCGTAGAAAGCTGCCCAACAAGCGCCATCTCTGAATACTGACTGCGGTTCACGATCACCATCCGGTGATCGTGCGTTTTTGTTTACGCATAAAGTATATATTCCGGCTTTTTCTGGCAAAATTTAAAAGTAAAAAGCAAAAGGGGAAACGATGAAGAAATTTCGTGTTTTGCACCTCATCCGCCCGGCGGCGGGCGGCATGAAGCGCCACCTCCTCTCGCTTTTGGGCCGTCTCGATCAGGATTTTTTTGAAATAATCGTCTGCTGCCCCGGCGGCCCGCTGGCTGAAGAAATCAGGCGCTCCGGTTGGCGAGTGTTTACCCTCCCCTTAAAAGGCGAGCTCTCTTTTGCCCATGACCTGATCACCATCTGCAGGCTGGCGGGCATTCTCCAAAACGAAAGAATTACTATTCTGCACGCCCACAGCGCAAAGGCGGGCCTTGTGGGGCGGCTGGCGGCTTATCTTTCCCGGACGCCCTTGATCTTTCTTACGGCGCACAACTCCATTTTAGATAACCGGCCGGCCTGGGAAAGATTCATATTCAGCGCCGTGGAGCGCAGTTTAAACAGGGTTACCGACCGGGTCATTGCCGTTTCAGAAGCGCTGCGCCGGGAGCTAATAAGGAAGGAAGGGCTGCCGGCAGATAAGGTTACGACCATTTATAACGGAATCGATCCGGGGTGTGTCCCGTCTCCGGGGGAACGACGGAAGGCTCTTTGCCGGTTGGGCCTGCCCTTTGGAAAAGGTAAGCTGGTAGGAACAGTAGCTCGTCTGGCCCCCCAAAAGGGGGTCACTTATTTCTTGAGGGCGGCAGCCATGCTAGTCAAGGACTATCCGGTCAATTTCCTGATCGTCGGCGATGGCCCGCTTCGCCGGCAATTGCAGAAGGAAGCAGCTTCTTTAGGCTTAGAAAACAGGGTTCTTTTTACCGGGGAGCGCGATGATGTTCCGGTTATTCTTGCCGCCCTGGATGTTTTTGTCCTTCCTTCGCTCACGGAAGGATTTCCCTTCACAATTTTGGAGGCCCTGGCTGCCGCCCGCCCTGTGGTCGCCACCAGGGTGGGAGGAGTACCGGAAATAATCACGGACAATTTGACCGGCCTGCTGGTGGAACCGGGCGACCCGGCGGCGCTTGCGCTGGCGATCGCCCGTTTGCTCGGTGACCGGGAAAAAGCCCTGTCCCTGGGCCGGTTGGGCCAGGAGCGCATCAGGGAAAAGTTCACCGATCGGCAGATGGTGCAAAGAGTTGAGGAAGAGTATCGCCGGGCACTGATCGCTAAAGGCCTTCTTTACTAAGGAAGAAAAATAATGAACTTATTTTTGTCCTTTTTGCTGCTTGCTGCCTCGGTAATTATTTTGCCGGGCAAAGCCGCGGCCGCCTCTGCGCTGCAGGAAGCCCTTCCCCCGTCAGGCGGTAAACCTGTGCAGCTCGTTCTGCCTCCTTCGGCTCAAAGGGGGAAAGTGGTTATGATCACCATCGATCGCCTCACCCTAGAGGACCTGGACCTTGAAACTTTGCCCAATTGGCGGCGGTTAATGGAAAAGGGCGCCTTGGGCCTGATGAATTGCAACACTGCGGGCGGCCGTGGAAACCCGGAAAACACTTACGCGACCATCGGGGCGGGCTCGCACGTGATGGCTTTCGGAACGTCCGCGCTGGGCTTAAACGCCGGGGAAAAATTGCCTGGGGGCCTTTCGGCCGCACAGGAATATAAAAACAGGACCGGCCGGGCCGCTCCAGCGGGTTCGGTGGTTCACCTGGGGATTGGGCAGATAAAAAACCAAAATGCCGAATTGCCCTACCCGGCCCGGCCGGGTGCTCTCGGCGCCGCCCTGCGGGAAGCGGGCCTGAAAACGGCGGTTTTCGGAAGCGCCGACACTTTTTCGGCCCCGGCTCGCC
The DNA here is from genome assembly GCA_020725585.1 of Desulfovirgula sp. Classification (GTDB taxonomy): domain Bacteria; phylum Bacillota; class Desulfotomaculia; order Desulfotomaculales; family Nap2-2B; genus JAIMBK01. Next base: position 11,237 of record DYES01000062.1, on the reverse strand, counting down.
AGGCGGTAACCATCGCCATGGACGAAAACGGCCTGGTGGATTACGGCAACGTAGGAGCAGAATTACTGGTAAAAAAGGAAGGATTGCCCGGCGGCTTATCCACCGATTACGAGGGACTGATTGCGGAGTTAAAAAACCTGCCCGACGAAGTGTCCTTTGTTGTTGTTGAGCTTGGAGACTTGTCCCGGCTGGAAGAGTGCAAAGACTATGTTTTCAAAGATATTTTTTCCGTTAGGAGAAAAAAGATTTTGCAAGCCATGGATCTTTTTTTGGGGCAGGCAGTCGGGCTTCTCGATCTGGAAAAAGACCTGTTATTAATTGTCTCTCCAACCCCTAGCGCTATTTCCCCGGACGGAGGAAATTACCTTTCGCCGGTATTGGCGGCGGGAGCCGGCGCAACCAGAGGTTTTTTGCTTTCGCCGAGCACCAAAAGGACGGGCCTCATTCTTAACACGGACCTGGCCCCGACTGTTTTGCGCTTTTTTCACCTGCCCGTTCCCGGGCATATGCTCGGCCAGCCGGCGCAGGTGCAGGAAGGGAAAGGGCAGCTGGCGGCTCTGATCAGCATGCAAAGGCAGCTTGCTCTCACCTATAGCGCACGTCCGCCCCTGCTAAAAGGGTATATTGTCCTCCAACTGGGGCTGCTGGCGGCCGGCTTGTACTGTATTTTTCGCCGGGGCAGCCGGGCTGTCCATGTTTTGCAACCCTTTTTGCTGGCTGTAATGGGGGTGCCCCTGGTGTACCTGCTCTTGCCCCTGTTCCCCCAGAGTACAATGCTGGTTTTAACTCTGGAGTTCCTTTTCTTGACGTTCGGCGTTGCCCTGCTGATCCTGGGCATCGCCCGGCGGTCACCTCTGGGCTCTTTTATCCTTTTGAGTTTGCTTACCGCCGGGTTGATCATTGCCGATACATTCATGGGTTCACCCTTGCAAAAAACATCTCTAATGGGTTACGATCCTATCGTGGGAGCGCGCTTTTACGGCATTGGGAATGAGTATATGGGGGTTTTAACCGGTTCTCTGGTCATTGGTTGCACCACTGTCTTAAACATGTACCCCCGTTACCGCCGGGCGGGACTGATCGCAACCGGTCTGGTCTTCTTGCTGGCCATTTTTGTGTTGGGCCATCCGGAACTGGGAACCAATCTGGGAGGGGTGATCGCTGCTTCTGCCGCTTTTCTGGTGACCTTCTTATTGCTTTGGGGTGCCCGGTTTAATGTGCAAACAGTTTTTTGCCTGGCCGGGGCGATCCTCTTTCTGGCGGTTTTCTTATTGCTTGTGGATCTGCAGCGTTCGCCGGAAGCCCAAACTCACTTCGGGCGCAACGCCGCCATCGTCCGGTCCGGCGGCTGGCCCGAAGTGGTGGAAATAGTTAAGCGCAAAACGGAAATCAACGTCAGGCTTTTTAAAAATACCATCTGGAGCCGGATCTTTGCCGCCAGTCTGGGCAGCCTGACCCTGCTCTTCTACCGCCCGGTAGGAGTGATGGCGAAAATAAAAAACGCCTACCCGGATCTCTACAAAGGGTTTATTGGCGTGATTGTGGGCAGTATTGTAGCCTTAATTTTTAACGACTCAGGCATCGTGGCAGCTGCCACGACTATGATTTTTGGAGCTCCCCCCTTGATTTATCTTATTTTGAGCGCGCAAAAGGAATAAAAAATTTTATTTGACAACTCCCGATCTTATGCTACAATTGAATTTGATTGAAATTAGAGAGGGGGAGATAATAAAAATGAAACACTTGGGCCGCCATGTCCTGGCTGAGATTTGGGGCTGCGATTTTGACATCCTCAACGACATGCAAAAGGTCGAAGAAATTATGGTAAAGGCAGCATTGGAAGCAGGAGCAGAGGTTCGCGAATGCGTGTTTCACAAGTTCAGCCCCCAAGGAATCAGCGGCGTGGTGGTGATCTCGGAGTCGCATTTGGCAATTCACACGTGGCCGGAGCTGGGTTATGCCGCAGTTGATGTCTTTACCTGCGGCGAAAAGGTTGACCCCTGGGACGCCTGCAACTACTTGACGAGCCAATTCTGTGCGAAAAAAATCGTGGCCAAGGAAACCAAGCGAGGTATTTTACCGGTTGCAGAAGAGCTCCAGGCGGTCTAAATTTTTAGGAGGGGGATTTTTATTAGTACCCGTTTAAAAAAAGGTTAGCGCAAGCCTTGCCGCTGTACCCAGATGAGCAAGGCTTACGCTTTTTTTAGCGCCCTTTTTAGGAGGATATGCGACACGTTTAACGAATATTTTTAAAGTGGAAAGCGTATGAGTAGGAGGTTCAATTTTGTTAAAACAAATCTTTTCGCCGATTGAAGAACATCTTCAAGCAACCCAAGAAATATTGACAAAGACCTGCCGGATAAAGGCCGGCAGCTTAGATTTTCTTGCCTACCGGGAATTTCCACCAAATGAGCTTGCCATCCGGCCCGCGCTGGTCATCCTTTCCGCCGGCATGTTCGGGCCCGTAACCCGGCGGGCGATCCACCTGGCCGCGATGTTTCAGTTTGTTTATATCGCGTCCAGTTTACATAAAGATATTTCCGAAGATACGGTTTTTGCCGCGAACAGCAAACACTCCAACAGCAGCAGGCAGTTCCTGATCCTGACAGGAGATTACTTTTACAGCAAGTCCTTTGTTATCTTGTGCGAAGCCGGCCTGTTGAAATATTTGCGCACGCTCTCCGAGCTGATTGGCGAACTTAACGAATTGAGCATTCGAAAGTTAAAAAATCCGGGGGATTTGCAGGTGCTTGAAGATTACGTAAAAAAAGACACGGCCAGCCTTTACGCCTGGAGTTGCAAATTGGGCGCGGAAATAAGCGGCGCCGGGGAGCAAGAAGTTGAAAATCTCTACCGCTACGGCTTCCACCTGGGAATGGCCGCCGGACTGCGCAAGGAAGAAATTTATCCGGAAAAAGTGGCGGCCTGTTTTCAAAAAGCCAAAGAGCAGCTGGAAGCCCTGCCGGCGGGTACGGCCAGGGATTCCCTGGGGAAACTGGCTGACTACCTGCACAGCACCGGATAAAACTATTTTCAAGGGAATACGTTGCCACAGGAAGGATGGGCGGCACGGTGGTAAGAATACCGGCGGGGTATAAAAGCAAAGAGGAATATGTGCACGCAATTTTCTCTTCCATCGCTCACCGGTACGATCTGCTCAACTCGGTGCTGAGCTTCAACCGGGACAAATCCTGGCGGCGCTTTGCCGTCGCGCAGGCGGGGCTCAAGAAGGGGGGCTTGGGCCTGGACGTCTGCTGCGGGACGGGCATGTTCGCCATCGAACAGGCAAAAGTGGTCGGTTTTTCGGGAAAAGTAATCGGCGTGGATTTTTGCGAAAACATGCTGGCCAGGGCGAGAATAAATATAGCCAAAACCCCTTACGCGAAAGTTATCGAACTCTTGCACGGCAATGCGGTAAACCTGCCTTTGCCGGACCGCCGTTTCGACTGCGCCACCATCGGCTTTGCCTTGCGGAACGTTCCAGATATCCCCCAAACCATTGCGGAAATGGCGCGCGTGGTGCGCGCCGGCGGGAAAGTGGTGTCTTTAGAGCTCTGCTGGCCGACCGTGCCGGTATTTAAACAGCTTTATTACGTATACTTTAATTACCTGGTGCCCGTCATCGGGCGCCTCGGCGCCGGGGCGAGCGGTCCCTATGCTTATTTGCCCGATTCGTTAAAGGATTTTCCCGATCCCGACCAGTTAAAAAGCATTTTCGAGCGCGCCGGTTTAAAAAACGTGCGCTATTTCCGGCTGACCGGCGGAGTCGTTTGCGTGCACGTGGGAACGGTGGAGTGACTTCATCATGGCTTATCAGGACTTGCGCCAGTTTATCGGCGCCCTGGAAAAAAGGGGTCTGCTCAAAAGAATCACGGTCGAAGTAGACGCCCACCTGGAAATCGCGGAAATTACCGACCGGGTGTGTAAAGCAGGCGGCCCGGCGCTTTTTTTTGAAAACGTCAAGGGTTACGACCTGCCCGTGGTAACCAATCTTTTCGGCAGCCTGGAGCGAATGCAACTGGCCCTAGAAGTAGAAAGCCTGGACGATCCGGGCAGGGAGCTGGAAAGCGTGCTCAACCTGCGGGAACTGCCGGCAGGCTTGCTGGATAAATTAAAGGCGCTGCCCAGGCTGGTGGAGCTTTCCTCTTATTTTCCCCGGATCGTGAAAACGGGCCCGTGCAAACAGGTGATCGTCAAAGATCCTTCTTTGCAAAAAATCCCCGTTTTAAAATGCTGGCCGGAAGACGGCGGGCCCTTTATCACCCTGCCGCTGGTGTTTACTAAAGATCCGGAAACGGGACAGCGCAACGTGGGAATGTACCGGATGCAGGTCTACGACGAAAAAACCACGGGGATGCACTGGCACATTCATAAGGGCGGGGCGGAGCACCTGCGCAAAAAACAAGGGGTCATGCCGGTAGCCGTGGCCATCGGCGCCGATCCGGCGACCATCTACGCCGCCACCGCACCCCTGCCGGCGGGTTTTGACGAAATGCTTTTCGCCGGTTTTTTGCGCAAAGCGCCGGTCGAACTCGTCCGCTGCGAAACTGTGGACCTGGAAGTGCCCGCGCACGCGGAAATTGTCCTGGAAGGGTACGTGGATCCCGGCGAATCACGGCTGGAAGGTCCTTTTGGGGACCACACCGGTTTTTATTCCCTGCCGGACCAGTACCCGGTATTCCACCTTACCTGCATCACGCACCGGAAAGACCCCATTTACGCGGCAACCGTTGTGGGGAAGCCCCCGATGGAAGACTTTTTCCTCGGAAAGGCCACCGAGCGCATTTTTCTTCCCCTGCTAAAAATGCTGGCGCCGGAAATCGTCGACATCAACATGCCCGCTGAAGGGGTATTTCATAACTGCGTGCTCGTCTCGATTAAAAAACGGTATCCCGGACAGGCGAAAAAAGTTATGTATGCCCTCTGGGGGCTGGGTTTAATGATGCTTTCCAAGTTTATTATCGTCGTTGACGAACACGTGGACGTGCAGGATCTTTCGGGAGTAATGTGGCGCGTTTTCAACAACACCGACCCCCGCCGTGATATAATTATAGGGGAAGGTCCGCTGGACGCGCTCGACCACTCCTCTCCTTTCCCCTGCTACGGCAGTAAAATGGGCGTTGACGCCACGCGCAAGCTACCTGCAGAAGGGCACCCACGCCAGTGGCCGGAAGAAATCGAGATGACGGCCGACGTAAAAGCGCTGGTGGATAGAAAGTGGGGCAGCTATGGCCTTTAGGAAGGCTTTCCGGAAGCTGAAAATTTTTTTAGAGATGATTAAGTATGAACACACCGTTTTTGCCCTGCCTTTTGCTTATGTAGGGGCCATCCTGGTGCAGAAAAAAATTCCTTCCGGGCATGATTTGTTCTGGATCACCCTGGCCATGGTCGGCGCCCGGACGGCGGCCATGTCTTTGAACCGAATAATTGATTTGCCGATTGACGCAAAAAACCCCCGCACGGCCGACCGGGCGCTCCCGCGCGGGCTGCTTTCGGTAAAAGAAGTATGGATCTACGTCATGATTTCTTTTGCCTTGCTGCTGATCTCTGCAGCCCAGCTGAGCCCCCTGGCCCTGGCACTTTCCCCCGGGGCAGTGGCGGTGTTGAGCTTTTATTCTTATACCAAAAGATTTTCCTGGGCCTGCCACCTCTTTTTGGGCTTTGCCCTCAGCCTGGCGCCGGTGGGAGCCTGGGTCGCCATTGCCAACCGCGTCGATCTGGCTCCCGTCTTGCTGGGAGCGGGAGTAGTCTTTTGGGTGGCCGGTTTTGACATTATCTACGCCTGCGACGACTACGATTTTGATCGCCGGCACGGCATCTATTCCATCCCGGCCTGCTTTGGTTTAAAAAAGGCGCTGGCCGTGGCCGCGGTTTTTCATTTTACGGCCGCCGTTTTGTTTGCTTCCGTAGCGTTTTTATTAGACCTGGGCCTTCTATATTGCTTAGGCGTCTTGGTGGCGGTAATTTTGCTCTTCAAACAGCATAAGTTGATCAGCCCTGATGACCTGTCGAAAGCGGGAGTGGCTTTTTTTCACTTAAACGGGGCGCTGAGCATAACCGTTTTCATTTTTACTCTGCTGGACGTGCTTTTTCCCTTAAACGTTTCTTCGTTAGCCAGCAATCTCGTTTCCTTTGCCTTGTTTCGGTAAAACTGGGAATGGGAAACTGCAAATCGGGGCAAATAAAGAGAAAGGGTAAAGGTGAGGGCTCCAGTGAACGATTCCAAAAGATCCGGTCTTCTCCGCAAGCTCCCGGCCGTGCACGAGGTTTTGCAGGCCCCCCGGGTGGCTGAATTGTTAACCTTTTATCCTCGCGTGCTGGTTACAGAAGCCGCGCGAGCAGTTTTAAACCGGGCGCGCCGGCAGATTATGGAGGGAGAAAAGGCAATCCCTCCTTCGGAAGAGGGACTCTTTTCTTTTGTCGTCCAGGAAGTTTTGAAAACAGTCGAACGGCAGGCGCGGCCGAACCTGCGCCGGGTGATCAACGCCACGGGCGTGGTTCTGCATACTAACCTGGGCCGGGCGGTTTTAAGTTTGCAGGCGCAAGCTGCCGTCCAGATGGCCGCCTCCGGGTACACCAACCTGGAGCTCGACCTGGAAACGGGACGCCGCGGCTCGCGTTACGCGGCAGTGGAAGGAATCTTAACCAGGCTCACCGGGGCGGAGTCCGCCCTGGTGGTAAACAACAACGCGGCCGCCGTGCTGCTGGCCCTGAGCACTCTGGCGGGCGGCCGCGAAGTGGTCGTTTCCCGCGGTCAGCTCATTGAAATCGGGGGCTCGTTCCGGATCCCCGAGGTGATGGCCCAGAGCGGCGCCAGACTGGTAGAAGTAGGAACGACCAATAAAACCTACCCGGACGATTACAGGCGGGCCATTAATGAAAATACGGCCCTTCTCTTGCACGTGCACACCAGCAACTATCGGATCGTAGGCTTTACCCGCGAAACGGGCATCGCGGAGCTGGCTGACCTGGGACGGGAGTTCGGGCTGCCCGTGCTCAGTGACCTGGGCAGCGGCGTCCTGGTGGATCTGGAGGATTTTGGCCTGCCCGGCGAGCCGACTGTACAGCAGGCGGTGGCCGCGGGAGCGGACGTGGTTACTTTTTCCGGTGATAAACTGCTGGGCGGCCCCCAGGCGGGCATTATCGTGGGCAAAAGACATCTTCTGGAAAGGATGAAAAAGAATCCCCTGACCCGCGCCCTGCGCATCGATAAGTTCACAGTCGCCGCGCTGGAGGCTACGCTGCGCGCTTACCTGGACGGGGAGCGAGCCCTGGAGGAGATCCCTGTACTGAAAATGCTCATCGCCGGCCGGGCCGATTTGGAGCGGCGCGCCCGGGAGCTGGCGCGCCTTTTAAACGAGCACGCCGCCGGGCGGGCGCAAATAACCGTCGTGCAGGTCACTTCCCGCGTGGGGGGCGGGGCCCTGCCCACCGCCGAACTGCCCTCTTTTGCGGCGGCCGTTAAGTCCGAGGAAATTTCTGCAGAAGAATTAAGCTGGCGGCTGCGCGCGAAAGACCCGGCGGTCATCGGGCGCATTCAAGAGGATCTCCTGCTTTTGGACGTACGCACGCTGCAGGAAGGAGAAGAGAAACTGCTTGCGCAGGCGATAAAGGACGCCTTAAAGGAAGGGCCTGAAGATGGATAAAGAAATGATTAACCTGATCATCGGTACGGCCGGCCACGTCGACCATGGCAAAACTATGCTCATCAAAGCCCTGACGGGAATAGACACCGACCGCTTGAAAGCGGAAAAAGAACGCGGTATTTCCATCGAGCTGGGCTACGCCTTTTGCCGGCTGCCCAGCGGCCGCCGGGCGGGGATCGTGGACGTGCCCGGCCACGAGCGCTTCATTAAAAACATGCTGGCGGGGGTAGGGGGGATCGACCTCGTCTTGCTGGTCATTGCCGCGGACGAAGGAGTCATGCCTCAAACCAGGGAACATCTGAACATCATCGAGCTTTTGCAAATCAAGCAGGGAGTGGTGGCTCTCACCAAAGTAGACCTGGTCGACGAGGAGTTCCTGGAACTGGTGCGCGAAGAAGTGCGCGATTTTCTCCAGCACACTTCTTTAAAAAATGCCCCCTTGGTAGAGGTTTCCTCAGTTACGGGAAAGGGATTGAAAGAGCTCCTGGCCGCCATTGACCAGGCCGCCGCCCAGGTGAAAGAAAAACCCGCCGCCGGCCCCGTTCGTTTGCCGGTAGACAGGGCTTTTTCCATTACGGGCTTCGGAACGGTCGTAACGGGCACCCTCTGGAGCGGAGTGATCCGCGTCAACGACGTGTTGGAAATAATGCCGCGGGGCAAAGAAGCGCGCGTGCGCTCCCTGCAGGTGCACGGCGAAAAGGTTGCCGAGGCGCGCGCCGGGCAGCGCGTGGCGGTAAATATTCCCGGCGTGGAAGTAACGGAAGTAGAGCGGGGCAGCGTTCTCGTCCAAAAGGGCGCCTTTTTACTGTCAAACAGGATGGATGTTCACCTCTTCCTTCTTAAAGACGCGCCTAAAGCACTCAGACACCGCAGTCGCGTGCGCTTTTACCTGGGGACGGCGGAAATCCTGGGGCGGGTGCTGCTTTTGGACCGGGAGGAATTGCCGCCGGGGCAAACGGCTTACGGGCAGCTTTTGCTGGAAGAACCCACCGTGGCCGCCAGGGGAGACCGCTTTATTTTGCGTTCCTATTCACCCATGCACACCATCGGCGGGGGGGCGATCATCGACCCGGCTGCCCAAAGGCACAAGCGCGGGCGAAAAGAAGTGATCGAAGCCCTGGCGGCGCGCGAAAAAGGAGATCCTGAGGAGCTGGTGCTGGGGATCTTAAAGGCGGGGAAAAATAAATTATGGACAGTTGAGGAGATGAAAGCGGCAGGGCTCAGCGGGGAGGAGCTGGCCGGCGTTTTATCCCGCCTGGCGGCCCGGGGTCAGGTGCAAAAAATAGAAATTGACCACGAAGAGCACTTTGTCTGTGCAGAAGTGTATCAGCGCTGGGGGCAAGAACTGAAAAGTTTACTGGCCACCTACCATCAGGAGCACCCCTTAAGGGAGGGCCTCCCCCGGGAAGAGCTCCGCTCGCGCCTGTTTTCCGCCTTAAATTCCAGGCAAATGCAGTCCCTTTTGGGGGTTATGGAAAAGCAGGGGATCGTCAGGCTTGCCGCCCAAACGGTTGCCCTTCCTGATTTTTCACCGTACCTGGACGGCCGGCAGCAAAAAATTCTGGCGCAAATTGAAAAGGCGTACAAAGAAGGGGGCTTTTCGCCGCCGCGCTGGGCCGAGGTGGCGGGGCTGGCCGGGCTGGAGGCGGAAGAGGCTCAGGAGTTGCTGCAGTACTGTTTACGCCGCGCCATTTTGGTAAAGGTGGCTGATGACCTGTATTTTCACGCCGACGCTGTGGAAGAGGCAAAAAAACTGCTGCGTGATTTTTTGGCCGAACAGGGGGAGATCACGGTCGGGGAAGCGCGCGATATCTGGCGCACCTCTCGCAAATACGCCCTCCCTTTGCTGGAATATTTTGACCGCACCAAGGTCACCAGGAGAATCGGCGATAAGCGGGTGGCAAAATAGAAATCAGCAATGAAAAAATAGGGAATTGCGCAACTCCAAAGGTTATTTTGGGCCATGAGCAGGATGAGAGAAATAATTATTCAGGAAATAAGAACCAAAGGACCGATCACCTTCGCCCGCTTTATGGAAATGGCCCTTTATTACCCGGGGCTGGGCTACTACACCGGGAAGGGCGTCAAGATCGGCCCGGCGGGGGATTTCTACACCAGCCCGGACGTTCATCCGGCCTTCGGGCAAATGCTGGCCCGGCAGTTTTTTGAGATGTGGAAACACTTAGAAAGACCCGCAAGGTGGTTCCTGGTGGAATACGGGGCGGGAAAAGGCCGGCTGGCTCAGCACATCTTAAACTTTCTGCAGGAGCGCCATCCTGAAGCCTTCACCGGGCTTACTTATTACCTTGTGGAAATCAGCCCTTATTTTTTGGAATTGCAAAAGGAGGAGCTGAAAAAATTCAGTTCCCCGTCCACTCGGGTAATTCCGGTAAAAACAGGGGCGGAGCTCCCCGAAAAGTTAACCGGCTGTCTTTTTTCCAATGAACTGGTAGATTCCTTCCCTGTGCACAGGGTGCGTCAAACCAGGGAAGGATTAAAAGAAATATACGTAAATTACCGAAAAAATTCTTTTGTGGAGGAAGAAGGTCCCCTCTCCAGCCCTTTGCTGGCATCTTACTTTTCTGACGAAGACGTTGCTCTTGCCCCGGGCCAGGAAGCGGAGGTCAACCTGGCGGCCAGGGAGTGGCTTAAACAGGCCTCCGGCCGTTTGCGAAAAGGCTTCCTTTTGACTATTGATTACGGGGGCACGGCCCGGGAGCTCTATTCGCCGTTTAAGCACCAGGGCACTTTGCGTTGCTTTTTTAAGCATCAATTAATTGCTTCTCCCTACCAGAATATTGGCCGGCAAGACATTACCGCCAGCGTTAATTTTTCCGCCCTTATGCGCTGGGGCCGGGAGTTTGGCTTACAGAACCTGGGCTTGCTTACGCAGGCCCGGTTTTTGCTCAAACTCGGGATTCTGGACCTTGCCGCAGGGGCCGCCGCGGATTATCTTTTCGATGCAGAGAGGTTAAAAATGACCCTGGCCATAAAAAAGTTAATTATGCCCGAGGGCATGGGGGAAGCTTTTCGGGTACTGATCCAAAGCAAGGGATTTCGCGAACTCCCCCGGTTAAACGTTTTCCAAACGTTTTGAAATAAAGCGGGGCAAAGGGGAGGAAAAGGCTAAATGGTAAAGAATTTTTCCGTTTGCGCGGGTGAAGGCAAGTATACCGTGACCATCACGGCCACGCTGACCGGCGAAGGGATCATTTGTCAACTGCTCGGCGGCGAAAAACCCCACGTGGGCGCGGTGGCCGTCGGCCTGCCCCGCCCCAGCCTCAAGGACCCCGCGCAAATGAGCTGCAATTGCATCGTCATTCCTTTGCTGGGCCACAAGGATGACGAGCTGGCCAAGCCAGTCGCAGAACGGGTAGCGCGTCTTTGCGGACAGCCGGCGGTGGTCGTTGCCGGCGTCCACGTAGATCACGCCACGGTTTCCGACATTAACCTGCTTCGGGAAAATACCTGCGCGGCCCTGGATAAATTATGCGGCATCCTTTCGGGTATAATAACAAAGTAACGTCAGTTCAACAGAAGCCTCTCGAAAAATAAATACAGGAGTTGGTAATTATAGGTTAAAAAGGTTAT
>DYES01000061.1 GCA_020725585.1 Desulfovirgula sp. | reverse complement strand
TATCCCACTGGTACAGCTGGCTTTAATTCAATTGCTGGTGCTGGTACCGTCCTACTGCCTGCCGGCCGTCCTCCCCCTGGTGGAAATCCAGTGGGGGATCACCCATGCCGAAGCCGGGATGATGGTTGCCGCTTTCCAGGCCGGATACATAGCGGCAGCCCTGGTGGCCCTCCCCCTGACGGACCGCATCGACGCCCGCTACGTCTTTGCCGGAGGAGCCATTTTATCGGCCGTTACCCATTTTCTCTTTCCCCTGCTGGCCAGGGAACTCCTATCGGGCACCCTGCTGCGGGCCCTGACCGGAGCGGGCCTGGGAGGCATCTACATGCCCGGGATCAAAGTCATCTCCCTGGCCCCCAGCGCCCGCGGCCGGGCAGTAGGCTTTTACGTCTCCTCCTACCTGGTGGGCATCTCCCTTTCCTTTGCCCTTACGGGGGCACTTACCACCTTTCTAACCTGGCAGGAGGCTTACCTCGTTCTGGCCGGGGTGAGCTTTGGGGCCGTCGGCCTTTCTCTGTGGCTTTGGCGCCAGCCCGCAGCCGCCTTTTTGCCTTACAAAAGACGCGAAAAAGTCCCGGCAAACAATCCCAGGAAAGCTGCAGAACCCGACACCGCATCGAAAAGCAATTTTCCCGGACCGGGGAAAGGACTGCCGCAGGCCGGAAAAGCCCAACACAACCTGGCCATGGTCCTGGTCATCCTGGGCTACACCGGCCACACTTGGGAGATGTACGGCCTGCGCTCCTGGCTGGCTCCTTTTCTCACCGCCGTGTTCCAGGATCGTTTCGCCCATCCTACCTCTTTGGCGGCTACCCTCACCGCCCTTTCGGTAATGCTGGGGGCCCCTTCCACCCTGGTGGCGGGATGGCTGTCGGACCGCCTGGGGCGCACCCGCACCGCCCTGGCCATCATGCTCACCAGCGCCGCCTGTTCAATCACCTTCGGATGGCTCCTGGCGGCGCCGCTATGGCTTTTGCTGCTGGTCGGCCTGGTCTACAGCTTCACCGTTTCGGCCGATTCACCCATCTTTTCCGCGGGGCTGGCAGAAATCGCCCCCCGGGAAAAACTGGGCCGCATTATGGCCTGGCAAACCTTTATGGGCTACCTTGTCGCCACCGTGTCCCCCGCCGTTTTTGGGCTGATTCTTGACGTTTATCCCGGTCCGGCCGGCTGGATCCCGGCCTTTTCCAGCCTTGGTGCCGGGGTGCTGGTTGGAGCGGCGATGATGTTTTACCTTTCCTTCTTACCGGCAAACCGGGCCATGGGGGAAACCACCTTTACATCAAGTACAAGCCCAGATCAAAAACTTCCCGATCTTTATAGCGATCAAAAAGGTACTGGCGATATTTTAAGTAGGCGTCGTAGCGGCAGTTGATTCCTTCCTCCTGCAGGGCTTTTTCGAACCTCTTTAAATCCGGCGGGCATCCCCGGATAGGAACGGCCTTGGCAATGTTCGGGTTGTCTTTATTGAGGACGCAGGTGCATTTGCCGAAAAGCACAGTTTTGGCAAACCCCGGGCTGGCCAGCCGCTTTTTCCCGCTGACCACCTCGATCCCGGGAAACGGCTCGCCCTGATAGGCAGACAGGAGCATGATGAGCATGGCGTTGTAGTACGCGGAACAGCCTGTACATAAGGTGTCGTCGTATTTTCTAATTGCAATTCCCGTTATGCCCCGCTTCATAAAACCGGCCGGCCCGGTGTCCTCCGCAGTCCACTCCCAATCGTAATCCACGTAGGAGCAATGCCCGGCGATCTCTTCGCCCTTTACCGCCACCTCCGCAAGACTCGTGCTTCTTCCGTGACGCCCGGCGTAATATTTTAGGTGCGGCACTTCCTCAGCCCGATAGCCCATGATCGCCGCCCCCACCAGGTCGACGGCAAAAGGATCACAAGAAGCCAGGAGAAGATTTTTTCTATAGGCTTTACCGGTCGGCGCGGGGCCTCTTTCCAAGACAAAGATACCGTCCACGATGTTGAGCGCGACCGGCAGCTTTTCGACCAGGCGCGGAAACGTGCTGTTCAGATCCATCTGGACATTGTGGCAGAACATTTTCGACTTTCTGTCCAGAACGCCTTTTAAGTTTTTAAGGGCCAGGGAAACCTTGCACTGGTTATGGGTTTTGAGCACCGGCACGTTGATAATCTTGTCCGCTTCCAAAGCCTTTTGGGCGATGGAAAGCTTGTAATCGCCGAAGTCCACCGGAACGAATTTTTCCTCGTTAAAGTCAATAAGCTCCACGCCGTAATTATCCCGCAGTTTCTCGTACCCCAGCACTTTGTAAACTTCCCTGCCCTGGGGCTTGGGAACGGGCAGGGAAGCTTCCCCGAGCATTAAATGGCGAAAACCCTCTTCAAACAGGATCTGCACCAGGGAAAAGACAACCGCGCTGGTGGTGACTACCCCAAAGGGCGGAAAGGGGAGATCCAGGTCCCAGTAAACGATATTTGGCTTGATCAGGATTTTATCGCTTTTCCTGAACCCGGCGAGCCCGTCGCACAGCTCCAGCGCTTCTTTTAAGGAGCGGATGGGATCTTCATATTTCACGACAGAAACAACCGGTTTGGCCATGGTTAACCTCCGCATCTCAATATTTTTCTCAAAATGACCCTGGTTATTACCTTAGGCATCTTTCACGCAACAACTATTTCACCAGACTAGGCTCTTTGCTTAAAATCCGGGTCTTGATTGACGATCGACCTGACGATGTGCTCCGAAGACCATTCCCCGCCGGATATGTAAGTGAGCGCGGCTTTTTTGGGAAATATTTTTTTATTTATCGCTTGAATGCTCCACCCTTTTTGATACAGGGCAAGGACTTCCCCCCGCAGGTTTTCCAGGTAGGCGAGCTTTTTGCGGATCATTTCCCTGCCGTTTTCAACTACCCCGGCATGCCCGCAATAAAGCGTCTGGAAATCGCACTGCAGCAGGGTGCGGAGGGAATCAATTATCTGGGGCACATTCTCAGAACTCATGACTAGCCTGGTCCTCGCGGTGACAAATAAATCACCGGTAAAAACCGAGCCGTCCTGGGGATCGTAAAGGGCAATATGATCAAAGGAATGTCCGGGAAGCTCCAGCACACGCCAGCGTTTGCGTTCTGTATGGAAAGCAGAGTCAAGCGGAAAAGCATAAAAACCCCCGCGCATGCCCCAGAAAATACGCCGGTACAGTTTTAGCCGGGCTTTTTCCCGGTAAAAGGGCACGGCCGACCGGTGGACATACACCGGGATGCCGAGGCCGGCTAGCAGCGGGCCATTTCCGCTGTGATCCTCGTGAAAATGGGTAATTACCGCCTGCCTGATCGGCTGCGACCAGAAAAAATCAGCGTACTTGCGGGCAAGCCTGCTGGGGCCGGCGTCGACAAGCAAACCGTCGGAAACGTAGACGTAAACGTCCAGGTGCAGGCGAAAAAATTTAACTGTCGCCCCCGCGCAGATAACACCATTGTGCTCACTTATTTTTAAACCGCCCAACCGAAAACCCCCACTTACCCCGGATAAACATGTCAAGCCCTGCCGGGAACACCGCAGCAAAAAATTTTCTCCGGCGCCTCTCCCGGCAGGCTTGCCAACAAGGAAGCAATGTTCAACTGGCCAACGGCAGAAATTGCCTTCTTAATAAAGCGGTGGTGCCGCGAAAAGAGCTAATACCCCACCTTCTCTAGCCCCTTTAGGCCCAGCATCTGTCTCGCTTCGTCGGGGGTGGCGGGTTCTCTCCCCAGTTCCCTGGCGATACGGACGATCTTGGCCACCTGCTCGGCGTTACTTTTCGCCAGCACCCCTTTTTCCAGGTAAAGGTTGTCTTCCAACCCCACCCGGACGTTGCCCCCCATTAAAAGGGCGGCGGTGCACATGTTGATCTGGTGGCGGCCGGCCGCACAGACCGACCAGGTGAAATCGCCGCCGATTGTTTTTTGGGCAGTCTGGTAAAAATAGAGGAGGTTTTCTATGGTGGCCGGGGCACCGCCTAAAATGCCGAGGACGAACTGCATGTACACGGGCCTTTTTAGGTAGCCCCTTTCCAGCATGAAGGCCACGTTGTTGATCATCCCCAGGTCGTAGATTTCCAGCTCGGGTTTGGTTTCGTTGGCGTTAAAAATCTCGCAGAATTCGCGCAAGGTTTTAAAGGTGTTGGGGAAAATAAAGTCTTCGGTCATGACCAGGTACTCTTTTTCCCAGGGGTATTTAAACTCTTTAAACCGGCCGTCTAAAACGTGGAAAAGGGCAAAATTCATGGAACCGAAGTTAAAGGAAGCCAGCTCGGGCTTAAAAGTGGGTACCACGGCCACACGCTGTTCGGTGGTCATCCCAAATCCGCCGCCGGTGGTCAAACACAGGATCATGTTGCAGCGGCTTTTTATTTGGGTAACCACTTCCCGAAAGAGCTCCAGATCCGGCGAGGGCATGCCATTTTCCGGGTTGCGCACGTGAATGTGGGCCACCGCCGCCCCTTCCTCGTAGGCCCGCACCGCTTCGTCGGCAATTTGTTTAGGGGTGATGGGCAGATAAGGGCTCATGGACGGGGTGTGGATGGCGCCGGTGATGGCGGCGGTAATGATTACTTTGGTGGACATTGGGAATTGATCCCCCCTAAATTTAATTTTTTAATGATAAAATAAACTATGTATTTCTCCTTGGAGGAGGAACCATCCTTCTCGATATATGGCTGCGGTCAACGTAACTTTTGCCACCAGAACAACTAACTAACGGTCTGCCCGTGTACACCATATTTTTCCAAGAGCTGTTTGCCCCGTTCTGTTATTTTAACGACTCTTCGCCAGATCCCTCCCTCGGCAAGATATCCTTTTCTGACCAGGTGAGAAATAATATTGGCCACTTCGAGAGAACTCATTTCTTTTTCTTTCGCCAAGCGGGACAAGTCTTCGGGCGATCTGGCTGCAAACGAAAGCAGCTCTAGGTACTGGGGCTTCAGTCCGTCGGCGGCCATTTGCGCTTCTTTTTCAGACAGAGGTGGAAGAATTTGACTTCCTTTCTCGGTGATTTCAAACATGTAAAAGCAGGAACCCGTGAGTGAACGGCGCTGGATGTAACCTCCCCGGTCCAATCTCTCGATGCACTCGTTGCTGTACCGCGAGTCAACTTTCAGAGCATCAGTAACTTCGGCCATTGACTCGTGACCGTAGCGAATGAGATCTAAAACCTGCAAATCCATTGGCTGTAAAGAAACCTCTTCCCGGTTTCCTTCTGCGGGCACCCGCGACCAGCCGGCCCGGCCGTAATATTTTGGCTTGGTAACCATTGAAATCAGTACTATAAACACCAGGGTAACGATTAAGCCGACAACCCCGACGTGCATAACCTTGGAAATTACGTAAATCTTCGTCAATTCCAAAAAAGTCAGAACAGCCATGGTCCCCATGCCGATTAAGGTACCCCACAGGGCACCGGTGGCCGTAACCCTTCTCCAGAAAATGCCAAACAAGACCAGCAATGAAGGCGGCCCAAGCCACGCGTTGGCAAAGGCAAACAGGTAAACGGGACCGCCCGGGTAGTAAGATAAGAGCCAGGTGAGGCCCCCGAGCAATAAAAGGATTGCCTTAGTTGGAACGAGCAATTGTTGAGGAGTGGCGCGCGGGCGGAACACCCGCTGGTAAATATCCCTCACCGCCGTGGAGGTGGCGCCGATATGGGCGGTGGCTGCCGTAGAGATAGAAGCCGCCAGAGCGCCAATGAGGAGGAAGGAACTTAAAACCGGCGAAAACCCTTTCAACATAACCCCGTACGCGGATACGGGAGGAACTTTTCCTGCCGGAGTGAAAAGGCTGGGATTTGCCGCCGCCGCGTAAAGGCCGATCAAAGCCAAGGGAACATAAATAATTGTGACCAGCAAAATTCCCGCCCAGACGTAGGAGTATTTGGCCGTCCGCTCGCTGCGGCAGGAGGCCGCCCGAAGCCAGTAATAATTATTGCCCCAAACCAAAAAGGCGGCAAAAAGCAGGATAAAGGTCAAAACACTCGGATATTGCAAAGTAAATCCAGGCAGTTTGGCGCCCGTAAAACCGGCCGTCCACATGTCGGGTCCGGGCCAGTGGGAAACCAGCCAGCCGCCCCCGCCAAACTTTGCCACGAGGGCGATAATGAAAAGCGGAATAGCAATCATACCAAGAATCATCTGGATAAAATCGGTTAACGTAACGGCCCATAAACCACTAAAGTAAGAAAAAAGAAGGATCACCAAAAAGCACAAGGTAATCGCGATCCATAAAGGCCACCCCGCGTAACCGGCCACCACACCGGCCAAAGAAACTACGTTATTGGCCATAATCCCGGTCAGACCGAAAACGGTAGCAATGGTCACCACCAGCCGAACGCCGGAAGAATATCGTATCTCCAGCCATTCGGGCAACGTCTGGGCCCCGCACCGGCGAATGAAAGTAGTAAAAAGCAGGCCGTACAGGGCCAACCCGCCCAGGGAATAAATAGCCGCAAACGCCATTGATCCCCAGAAGCCGTAACTAATTGCCAGTCCCGGTCCTAAGGCGATGCTTGTCCCCGCGTAGCCAATTGCCGCTACGCCAAAGATGTTAATCAGGAGGCTTACTTCCCTACCCGCCAGGATAAAGTCGGACGAATCGCTAATCCACCGGCGGGTTATCCATCCGCCGTAAGTAAGAATAATGGCAAACCCGATAAAGAAAACCAAAAATACCGCATTCGCACCCATTTAAAAAACCACCATCCTTTCTTAATCTTTTAGGCTCCAAATCAAGGTTTCAAATCCTCGAAAATGGCGACGACCCGGGCCCAACCCGCACTGGCCCGTTCAATCTTGACCGGAAAAGCAGCCACCTTGAAGCCAAAAGGCCGGGGCAATTTATCGAGGTTGGTCAGCTTTTCAATGTGGCAATACTCCTGCTTCTTGCCGGCAAAGTGCGCCGCCCACAACTTGCCTTTTACCCCGCGCTTATACTCTTCCGCCATCACGCCAAAGGGGCGGTCCCAACCCCAGGCGTCGATGCCCATCAACCTAACCCCCTGGCTGATTAGCCACAAGGTAGCTTCCTCGCTCATCCCGGGACTTTTTGCGGCATACCCCGGTTCGCCGAAGTATTTGTAAGCGTCGGTTCTGATAAGCACAATATCCCCGGGTTTAAGGGTGTAGCCGATTCTTTTTAACTCGGCCTGCACGTCTTCCTCTGTAATCAGCTCCCCGGCCGCCTTATGAGTAAAGTCCAATACCACTCCGTCGCCGTAGAACCACTCCAGAGGGATTTCGTCAATGGTCCTGGCTGGTCTCCCCTCGGAGTAGGGACCGTAGTGGTACGGCGCATCCACGTGCGTTCCGGAATGCGTGCATAATTCTACATACTCTACTGCCCAGGCCTTGGCGTCGGGAAAATCTTCCGGTTTGAGACCGAACATTTCTGCCGCCTGTTTGGCGCCTTCTTCATGCCCCACATATTGAATCTTATGGGGAATTGGTTCTACCGTCCCATTTTTGAGCGTGTCGCTCAGATCAAAAATTTTCACGAAAATTCACCTGCCTGAATTATATTTTTTTATTAACTTTCACTTTCGCGCTTTTCCCGAAAGGCAAAACTAAGCAGATAACAATGCCCGATTTAAATAACCGACTTTGCTGCTTATCTCGATCAAAACACTACCAGCGCCAATCAAGAGTACTCTCGCCTTTCGCCTGGCCTTTCTCCCTCCTTTCCGGCCCGCCCGCACCTGGCAAGATTGCTTTGTCTTCTTGAACATTTAACAGCAATTCCAGATCTTTGCCGTAGATGCTTCTGATCAGTTCCGGAAGGCGGTCAATAATTTTCGCCAGGTAAATGTCGTGGCGCACATAGTTTGTGATCACCCGGACAATGGCGGGATTGGAAGTCCAAAAGCCTTCCCAGCCTCCCCCGCCCGCCTGATTCATCATCAGGCCGTAAGACCCATCAACGCTAAGCAGAAGCTCCGAGCCGTGGCGTTCGTACACGGTAGGAACCATCAGGTGGCGGTATACCTGCCCTACCGGCCATTGCGGACAACGGGAGGGATCTTCCCCCATTTGCATGATTACCACCGTGATTCCCCTCGCGCGCGCAGCAGTCAGGTCCCCGTATAAATCTTCAATCTGGGGCGTCCAAAGGGAAATCAGCAGCTCCCCGGCGGCCATGGCAATGATCTCGCGGACTTTTTCCAGCAGGTTTTCATATCCGTAAATATGCCACAGGACCTCCGCCCCTGGCCTTTGCGATAAGCTTTCCAGCCGGTCCCCAACTTTGTCCAGCAGGTGCTTGAAACGGGCCTTGTGCAGCCGGATAAACTCCTTCGCCGGCAGAGGCTCGTACCTTACCGGCTCGCTGCCCATAGGAACCGCCAACCCTTTGTCCACCAGCCGC
>DYES01000060.1 GCA_020725585.1 Desulfovirgula sp. | reverse complement strand
GGGCGGCGGAGAAAACATTGACTAAATACGCCCGGCTGGCCGGGGTTGAGGTGACGCCGCACCGGCTGCGGCAAACCTTCTGCAAGATGCTGGTGGACGCGGGGGAGGCGCTGGACAGGGTGGCGGTACTGGCGGGACATGGGAATCTAAACGTGACGGCGCGCTATACAAAGCCCGGCAGGGCCGACCTGGAGGCGGCGGTGGAGAAGATTGCGTGGGAGTAGGGGAAGAAGTTTCGGGAGCGAGGAGTACTTTATATCCTGCGGATAAAGCATAGGCGGGGGCTTACCGATAGGCGAAGGAGGCCAACTTTGAGCGTGCCCAAAGATGAACTGCACCAGCTGGTGGAGGCCCTGCCGGAAAAGGAAACCCATGCAGTTAAGAAGTCTTTGGGGTTACCTTAGGCAAGGCTGAGGTTGAGGGGGAAAGGCCTTCCTAGACCCCGAACTTCACAGCCTGTAGACAACACTAGAAGATGATGAGCCCCTTACCGAGAAGGATAAGAGTTATCTTCGAATTGTAGTAATTAGGGAGGAGTGAGTGTTCTATGGCAGGACACAAGCAAATTTTGACTTTTGACGACGAATATAGAACGGAAGTGGAAAAGGCGTACGCTGAATATTTGGTTCGGCTAAGTGAAGCCGACAGTATAATGAGTACCATTTCAGTCGAAGAATGGGCGGATCGAATATTGAGTGGACAGGACCCGATTCCACATACGACCGAATACGAGAAGCTTGCCAGGCAGGAACTTGATCTTAAGCTAAAGTTGGCTGGTGTGCGCCTGCGTATGCGACGGCTCCTCCGTGCGAGTCGCTTGACTCAACGGGATATTATGGAAGGGTTGGGAGAAAGTCATACCCCAACTTGAGCAAAAACCTTTGTCGATTTAGGTGCCGTAACCGATGTGGGAAAACAACGCCTGATTACCGAAACGATCAATACCATCGAAGGTTTTGTCAATTTCGGCTGTATCACCCTCAGGATTCTCCAGGTCCTGGTGCTGAACTATCTCCTGACTATTTGGAAAAAAGTATGCTGGTTGGCTCTGTACCAAAAGAACGGTGGTTCCTTCTGAAAAGATAATGTACTTGGTCATTCAGGAAAATTTCTACCATTAATTTCGATGGTTTCAGGAATACCGCGATATTTCAAATAATAAGGGCGAAACAGCGACGACGCTTATATTTGTATGTTGAGGATGCTGCGTAGAAGGTTAACTCTATCTTAATAATAGCAGATCAGATTTTGCAGGTAAAGTTTTGGGAGAGAAGGATAGGAGAGATGCCGATTAAAAGTTTTCGTTTAGAGAATGTAGGTCCTATAAAAAAAGCAGAAGCAAACGACCTAGCCTCTGTTATGATTGCAGGTCCAAACGGAGTAGGAAAGTCAACTCTGCTGGAAAATATCAAGAGACAAATGGGGAACGCTTCTGTAGTCGGGAGCGGGAAGATTCTGTACATACCTCCGTACAGAGCTCCTCTTTCTTTTCAGTTGCACAGAGCCCTGCCATTTATCGGCCCTCGGACCAGATATACGGATGTTTTAGCTCTTGATTCGTTTAATTTTCCTTCTAGTGTTTCCGGTATCCATATAAGCATGCCACCCTACTTTACTTCTTCAAATTTAAGGTCGCGGTCAACTCCGGACTTTGCCCCTTATTTTCAGGTAAAATATAAGCTGGTGCAGCTCCAGCATGAGTTCGAACGTATTTTAGCTGAAGCTTTTAAGAGGTTCGAAGGAGAAATTCCAAAAGGCACGATGCCTGTAGATATCTACCTTCCACTTCGCGAACTTGTTCGGATGATCTTACCCGGAATCCAGTTTTCTCACGTATATTTGGAAGGTGAGGAGTATAAAATTTATTTCCGCGCCAGAACAAACGATTTGGTAGAGTTCGATGCCTTGAGTTCAGGAGAGAAAGATGTCATTGCTATGCTGTTCCCATTTATCGAAAAGAAAATCGAAAATGAGCTTGCAAGAGTCAGTGGCAGAAGCACACCCAACGAAGATCTAATAATTTTAATTGACACGCCGGAAGCTAACCTGCATCCCACACTACAAAGAAATTTTTTAGAGTATATGCGTTCTTCCGTTGAAGAGGCAAAGGTTCGCGGCGAACAGTTACAATTTATTGTTGTTACTCATTCAACGGTAATGATCAACTGGGCAAAACCAGATGAGCTCTATTTTATGTTGTTTCCTGATCAGTCGCCAGACGGTAATCAGATTACTAAGGTTGCCACGGATAGTGATAAGATCCGGTTTATTAAAGATATTTTAGGTGATGTTGGCCTTGCCTCTCTGGTCACAGGGAAGCCAGTCCTTCTCTTGGAAGGTGAGAACGACCCTGAAATTTTAAAACTGTTATTGCCGGAAGTTGGTGAAAAATTTACTCTCTTACCACTGGGCGGCAAAGGAAGGATTTTGAATTTTATTGGTGCTTTTGAAAAAGTCCTAGTGGAATTGGCTTCTCGAGGGTTCAAGATATTTGTGGTGCTTGACAAAGACACGGGGTCAAAGGACTCCGAAAGTTCCTTTTGTTTCATATGGCCACGGACCTGTATCGAAAATTTTTTACTGCTCGATTCTCAAGCAATATATCAAGCGTTAAGGGTTTTAATCGGAGATGAGAAGCTCCAGGAAATGAACGTAAGGTCTGAAGACGATATCGAGCATTTAATCGACTCCATAATTAAAGATCCTGAGGTGGCTAGAGAAGAAATTAAAAAGAGAACAGGGGAGCAGATGAAGTTTTATCTCGGAGATGATTGGGTCGACATAGAGGATCTAAAGAAAAAAGCTTACGCGCAACTTAAAAAAAAGATATCACGTATAGAAAATCAATACGATATAATCCAAAAATTGGTTAATGAAGTAGTGGAGCATAGAGATAGTGCGCTAGTAGAATTGAATGGCAAGCTGATCCTGGGGAAGCTCGCCAGCAAATTTAATGTTAAGAGAGAAGCTCTAGCTAGAGCCATAGCTGATAAACTAAGTGAAAAGACACCGCAGGAAATAAAGGATTTTATAGTGGCCATTGAGGTGAAATGTCAAACCAACTAACCTTTAACAATTTCCTTTTGGTGGAATTATGAGGGGGAACTTAACTTATGCCTAACCCTTTAACTTCTTTAACTCCCCTTTTGGAAACTCTGGCTAAGAATATTGACGTTCTCCCGGCAGCGGGCAAGGCCGTGGAAGATTATTTGCACCCTGATCCAGAAGAATTAGAAGATATCCTGATCAACCGGGAAGTGGAAGAGGTTAATGCTTTTGCGGAGACTCCAGAGCCCTCTCTTTCTGATCTATACCGGCCCGTTTCCCCCTTGTTTCGAAAAGACAAACCTTTTTACCGATTTTTCATCGATGGTTGTATTCAGACTTATTTTCTAGGCACAGGGATTGAAGCAGGGCGTACCTTTCCAATTGAGTTAGCGCAGATCGGTGCTGCAGTTGTGGAACGCGACCGTAATGGTAATCTTAAAGTATTGGCCAGGGAACATAAAGTTCTCTTGCTTATACCAAAGGGAGAAAAGGGTGTTTCGGATGGGGTCTGGCAGCTGCTTGAGCGCTGCAAACCTGCTGACGGTGTGATTGAGGTCCTTAACGTTGATGTCCGCCATACCCTTACCGGTGATCGGGATGATCTGGATTTGCGGAATAAAGCAGGGGCGAAGGCCAGGCACAGGATGCACGAACTGGAGATAGAGCTCATTAAAAAAACGGATACCTTGCGTGATGAAGACAACTGGCTGATTCTAGACGGGGCCGTAAAACTGGATGAGTTCGTGGAAAGCCCTTATCTCATAGGGGTTGCTAAATCTTTCCGGAAAAATCCGCAGTTTTATTTTGGGCGCAGACGCCGGGGACGCCAGGAGGACCGCCGGGATGTTACTGCTATTTTGGCAGGTTTACCCCACATGCACCGGACTGCGGCTTTTAGCGCTTATGAGGGTAAGGTGGCTTTTTGGTACGTTCGCTTACGCGAACAGAAAGAATTGGATTACCCGCTGATGGGGGTGGTCAAGGTTGAGCTTCCCCGTCCTGATGGTACGCCTGTCGAAGCAGAGCTCGCCGATTTGATTTCCCGAACGTTAGTAGCGGAAAGAAACGTTACGCCGTACGGAAGAGACAGGCGGTGGCACTGTCACCTTTACCCTATTTTTATTGCTGAACAGGCAATTAAAAGCGCTTTTTATTCTAAAGAAGTATTGCTTGGCGCAATTCGTTGGCCCCATTGTTAAAGAAAATCAAAAAATAAGGAGTGATCCTTAGTGGTAATTGATGATGGGTTAGAATTGATCAACAGGGAAAGGATGTCCGGGAATCAAGAAGCCAATACCCCTCGTAACCCTTTAGGTCGTACTTCTGCCACCGAACGTGACGCAAGCACTTCCGATAAATTTAGTTTTTGGCTGGCACCAAATGTTATCGTAAACCCCTTTGATATTGTCGAGGTAGAACAGGTCAGCCCGCCAGGGCAAGAGCCGAGTAAGACCTACGGGTTGGTAACGATTCTTGAACATCGTACCGATGCCCCTAGCCATCTAGCCAATTTTATCTCTAATAACTTTGGGGAATTGAATGAAGAACCAAATACTTTGCGCCAGGGTACTACCGTTGCCAAAGTAAATGTTTTAAGCAACAATAAAGATATTTATATGCCGGTGGCCAATGAACGCCTGGTTTACTTTGCTGATCCTGGTGGCATTGAAGAAGCTTTAGGGATTACCGAGATGCCCGTTTCGGAGCGGGTGCCGGCCGGCCTCATTAAAATGAGCAACGGGGCTTCAGCAGTGGCCTATCTGGACAGGCGGTATACCTTGGGGCCGGAGTCTGCCCACATTAATATTTCCGGCATCAGCGGCCTGGCTACAAAAACGAGTTACGCGATGTTCATTATCCAGTCCATATTGCAAAAAGCCAGCGACCCAAGTAAAATTGCGGTGATTATTTTAAACGTCAAACAGGCCGACCTTTTACAAATTGATAAGCCTGGCCCACCTCTTTCTGTGGAAGAGATGGAAAAATGGGAAGCGCTCGGCCTAGACCCCCGTCCTTTTCAAAATGTGGTCTACCTTTTGCCGCGGAGCGAAAATAATCCGGGGCGGCCAAATAGCTTTTATGAGCCCGGCAATTATAAGATTTATGCCTACGACCTTGATGCCGCGGCCGATAAGCTCGATTTGCTATTTACAAATGTTTCCGATCCGACGGGTACAATGGATGCCATTATTGGAGACATTATGCAGGGGATTGTTAATAACGAAGGAGAATTTAGAAATGTGCATAGCTGGAATAGCCTTTTAAACGGCCCGCCCCTTTTTAGAGACGGGCAGACGCAGAGGTGGGGCGATCATCATAAATCCTCCGTTGGAAAATTCCGCCGCAATCTCCGCCGCCTGGTAAGAACGAGGCAGTCAGGGATTTTCGTGGACTCCCGGGCCCGTCACGAAGTGGTGCTCAGCGATGAAATCAGAAAAATCAAGGGCGGCTATACTTATGTAGTCGATATTGCCAAACTTTACGATGATGAGCAAACCCTTGTCTTTGGTGACTTACTGCGTACTGTCTACGAACTAAAGGCAGAGGAACCGGAAGATCGCCGCGAACCCGTTCCTGAAAAAATTATTTTCTTTGTCGACGAGTTAAATAAGTATGCCCCGGGGGGTGCCCGGACCTCCCCGATCACCGAGCAGGTATTGGACATAGCCGAGCGCGGCCGCTCGCTGGGTGTAATTTTAATTTCCGCCCAGCAGTTTATGAGCGCCGTGCATAACCGCGTTACCGGCAATGCCGCCACGAAAATTTTGGGGCGTACCGGCGCAGCCGAAGTGGCCCAGCCGGATTACCGCTTTCTTGATGACGAACTGAAAATGAGTATGACCCGCTTGGGCAAAGGGGAGTTGTTAATCAGCCATGCCGTTTACCGGCAGCCGGTGAAAATAATCTTTCCAAAACCTGCTTACCGTCAGCAGCAGTTTTAACGTGGGAGTGGATCGTTATGGGTCTAGATATTTTCGAAGCGGAGCGGATCATTAAAGAAGAGGCGCCGAAAATTACCCAAGCTATCCAGGCTGCCGGCAAAAAGGCCAAAAACGAAGCGGAGCTCCGCCATCTCGTGGCGCCGGTGCTCGAGAATTTCAGCCGTTTGCTGGGGATAGATTTTCGGCCCGAGCACGAAAAGACCCTCATCATCGGCCGGGCCGATACCGTGTATAACCGGTTAGTAGTTGAATACGAGCCGCCCCGCTCGTTAAACAGGCGCAATAACACCCGCACCAACCGCCACGCCCTTAATCAGGTAAAACAATACATAGAAGAATTGCACCAAACAGAGCGCCATCACCTGGAACGCTTGGCCGGGGTGGTTTTGGACGGTACCTTTTACATTTTTGCCCGTTATCGAGAGGGACGCTGGACCGAAGACGACCCCTTGCCGGTGAGCGTGCCCTCCACCGAGCGCTTTTTGCGCTATTTAAGCGCCTTAGCCACAGAGATCGCCGTAACTGTCGATAACCTGGTCCGGGACTTCGGGGAAAATACCCGTATCTCCCGGCTGGCGGTAAGCAGTTTTTATAACGCTCTTGTCGAAGAAAAAAGCCCCCGGATAAAAGTTATTTTTAGCCAGTGGGCCCGCCAGTTTAACGAGATCTGCGGCTATGCCGAAAATTCCTCTAAACTGGATATCAGCAGTTTAGCGCGGCGTTTTGGCGTAAATAGAACGAGCGTTCAGGCTCTGCCTTTCCTTTTTGCTTTACACACGTATTATGCCACTTTTATAAAATTGCTGGCCATGCAGGTAATCTTTTATTATACGTTCCGAAACCTGGGCACCGGGCTTACCCAAGTGGCCAGTTACCCGGCGGATAAGTTGAAAGAATACCTGCACAAAAATCTAGAAGAAGGCGGTATTTTTAAAGATTTGGGCTTGAAAAATTTTCTGGAGGGGGACTTTTTTAGCTGGTATCTGGAGGTTTGGGATGAAGGGCTGGAAAGGGCTTTGCGGGAAATGATCAGTGCCCTGGCCAATTATTCTCTCGTTACCCTTGACGTGGACCCGGAAGATACCCGCGACCTTTTAAAAAAGCTTTACCAGCAACTGATGCCGGCCAGGCTCAGGCACAATTTAGGCGAGTACTATACTCCCGACTGGCTTGCCGAAAGGCTCTTAAATCAATTAGAGGCCGGTTCTTTCCGCGGTGAGCTGGACAAAAAAATTCTCGACCCTTCCTGCGGTTCTGGAACTTTTTTGGTGCTGGCCATTCGCCGCATGCGGGAATACGCTTTAGAAAAAATGATTCCGGAAAGTACAGTGCTGGAAAAGATTTTGGCAAATGTAGTGGGGTTTGATCTCAATCCTCTGGCGGTTATTTCTGCCCGCACCAATTACCTGCTGGCGATCGGCGACCTTTTGCCCCACCGGAAGGGCGAGGTGGATATTCCCGTCTACCTGGCGGATTCCATCCTGACGCCCAGCAAAGAGCAGAACCCCTTCAAAGCACTGCAGCCGGGCGTTTCTTTTAAAACCTCCGTCGGTACCTTTAGCCTTCCGTCTTCATTGATCGAAGCCCGGTATATAGACCAGTTAGCCAATCTTTTGGAAGAGTGCGTTAAAATGCGGCTAACTAACGAGCAGTTTAGAAGGCGCTTACTGCAGACTTTCCCCCTTTTGGAAAGCAAAGACGAACGGGATATTTTGATCGTGGAAGAGTTATATCAGAAATTATGCGAACTGGCTCAACAAGGCATAAACGGGATCTGGGCGCGCATTATCAAAAACGCCTTTGCACCGCTGTTTTATCAGCACCAGTTTGATTATGTGGTGGGTAATCCCCCCTGGGTGAACTGGGAAAGCCTGCCGGAAGAATACCGGCAGGACACCAAACTGCTGTGGCAGCACTACGGCCTTTTCCCGCACGGCGGAATGGATACCATTTTGGGCAAGGGTAAAAAAGATATCTCTATGTTGTTGACCTACGTGGCAATGGACCGCTATCTCAAACCCCGGGGCAAGCTTGGGTTCGTCATCACCCAGTCGGTTTTTAAAACCTCCGGCGCCGGGCAGGGCTTCCGGCGCTTTGTCCTGGGTGAAAATGAACCGGTGCGGGTGCAGTTTGTGGACGATCTTTCGGAGTTACAGCCATTTGAAGGGGCGAGCAACCGCACCAGCATCATAATTTTACAAAAAGGTCTGCCGAACAGATACCCTGTGCAATATAGCTACTGGCAGAAAGCGACTGCCGGAAAAGGGATCGCGCCTGAACTTGCCTGGGAAGACGTAGAAAAAATCGTGAAAGTTAAGCAGTTTGTGGCCGAACCGGTGAGTTCCGCTGATCCCACATCACCCTGGCTTACCGGCAAAGAAAGAGCAATTAAAGCAGTGAAAAAGGTATTGGGAAGGTCTTCCTACCGGGCTCATGAAGGTGTCAATTCAGGTGGCGCTAACGGCGTTTACTGGGTAGACGTTGTTGCCAAAAGGCCCGATGGGCTGGTGGTGATCAGCAACATCACCGAAGGGGCCAAACGTGAGGTGGAAAATGTTACCGCGGCCATTGAGCCTGATCTTTTATACCCTCTCTTGCGGGGCCGGGACGTGCAGAAGTGGTGCGCTGAACCTTCCGCTTATATTATTATGGCGCAAGACCCGGTGAAAAGGCGCGGGATTGCTGAAGAGGAAATGATCGCCCGGTATCCGAAAACTTACGGCTATTTGAAGCGGTTTGAGAAGGTTTTAAGGGAGCGCCGCTCCAGGGGAGTAAGTGATATGATTAAAAAAGGTGCCCCTTTCTATACAATGTTTGCTGTTGGTGATTATACCTTTGCTCCGTATAAGGTGGTGTGGCGGGAGCAAGCCGCATCTTTGACCGCTGCTGTTGTTACCTCCAGGGAAAGTAAATATATAATTCCAGATCATAAGTTAATGTTAGTTTCCTTTGATAATGATATTGAGGCGCATTATTTTTGCTCAGTAATTAACTCTGCTATAGCACGTTATGTGGTGATTTCCTATGCAATTGAAATACAGATGAACCCCCACATTTTAAATAATCTTTCTATTCCCATCTTTGATGCAGATAACAGAATACACCTTTCTTTGGCTAACCTATCAAAGCAGGCTCATTCTTTAGCACAGCAAGGCAATGATGATCGGCTGCTTGCAATTGAGGATAAAATTGATCAATTAGCTGCCCAGGTCTGGGGCATTACGGAAGCGGAACTAAAAGAAATCCAGGAATCTTTAGCTGAACTTTCTAGAAAAAGGTCGTGAAGCATGAAAAAACGTTACCGGCTTTATGTAGATGAGTCAGGGGACCACTCATACGGAAAAAAGGAATTACGAAAATACAGTCATCCTTACACCATTATTGTTTGGCTGCCCTCCTCGAGCGGTACTGTGGTTTTTTAAACTCTGTTGGCGGGGAAGGGGATGTTTTGGCGGAGAGCTGGGGTGGGACTGAAGATAAAGAATTAAAAAAGGCATATCGGAATCTATATAAATCAGGATAAGATTGGGAAGGGTATCCAAAATGGGGCATAAAATTATAAAAAATTTTTCTTTAAATATGTTGTCCGGCGATCCCAAAAAGAAAACCGCCTTACTCATTAACCCCCCTGTTTACGATACCCAGTACTGGGCCCAGTGGAGTCAGCCTGCAGGACTTTTGCGCATCGGGGCGTTATTAAAAAAATATGGTTATAGGAGGGTTGAGCTTTTCGATTTCTTGGAAACCACTCGGGCAAGCCGGAAAGTACCCAAGCACCGGATTAATCCAGAGGAAACATATGATCAGCCAGGGAAAGAACCTCTATCTCCCATTCGTCCGTTGGTAGTGCGCAAAGGCAAAGAGGAGTTACCTCTTTTTAAGTATCACTTTGGAAAAACGTGGCGTGAATTTGAAGACTGGCTTGAAGCGCAGGGTTTTACTTCTCAAAACCCGCCAGATGAAATCTGGATATCGGCAGTGATGACTTACTGGTGGGAATCTGTCCGGGACCTTACGGCCAGGCTAAAAAAATATTTTGATTCCCGTTCGATGATCATTTTAGGCGGAATTTATCCTACCCTTGTTCCCGAACATGCGGCCAGTTTTGTCTCTGCCGATCTCGTAGTGGTCGGGGAAGTTGAAGAAGCCAGTGATCTTTGGCCGGACCTCTCTTTTTATATTAATCCTCCTGACTATGCAATTATTACGCCCAGCCGGGGCTGTCGGTATAACTGTGCCTACTGTGCCCAGCGCATTCTTAATGGGGGGAGAAAGTTTGTACGCCACCGTGATCCTCAAGATGTGGTAAATGAAATGTACTTTAAATATGAAACTTATGGCATTCGTGAATTTGCCTTTTATGCTGATGCCTTGCTAGATAAATACGAGGAGAACTTCCAGCGTATTTTAGAATTGTTGGTGGCCAGAAAAGCACCTTTTCGGCTTCATGCGCCGGAAGGTCTGGATGTGCGGGGACTGGCCCGGTCTTTTCGTTTGCTTGAGCTTATGAAAGCCGCCCATTTTGAAAAAATTTATTTGCCCTTAGAAAGTGTTGATGAAGAGGAACTCTTTAAATTTGGCCGGCGGCATGTCCGACTGGATAGTTTTGTGAAAGCCGCAAAAATGGCCGAAAAGGCGGGTTTTCGGCTCCGTAACCTGGAGGTAAATGCCTTTGTTCTTTACGGATTGCCGGAGGAAAAAATTGAGCAGGTGGTGAAAACGATCATTTTTGTTTCGGAAATAGTCGGGTCGATCATCCCCATGCTTTTTACTCCCGTGCCGGGGAGTAAAATTTACAAGCAATACTTACCTTATTTTACCGAGCGGGGGTGGGATAAAGAGCTACATATGCTTAACGGCAAACTCTTTCCTTTTTTGGAACTAAACGAAGGCTCATTAGCTGATTATATTGATCTTACACGGTTAATGTTTACCCTCAACACTCATTACCGGAGTAAATCATTTCAGCTTTTTGGTCCAACAAAAGTGAGCTACGCTTTTAGGCAGTGTTTAAAAAATGGCTTTGAGCAAACAATTGAGCAATATAAAGCTATTGGCATGGAAAATGCCCGTGTTAGCCTTAATTGGCAAGGAGGCTGAGCGAAGCGGGGTTCCCTACCCGCTCCTTAGAAGTACGGATGCGAGGCTCCATGTCAAGGGCGGCTACTGAAATAATATGGCAGATACACATTCAAAATAGCGAAGGGCCCACAATCTTTTAAAGTTGTAAAAGTATATCATCGATGAAATCGACCGATACTGGCCAGGCATATTATGGTTTTACGGACGAAAAGCTAGACTTCATCATCAATTATGACATTAAGTACCGGATATGGGCATTGGGTGTAGGAAATAGAGACAGAAAGTAACTTTAAAAAGATAGTAAATAGGCTGTATGGTGATATGAAAGGCTTGTTTTCATTTAAGAGAATATTTAATACTACCAGGTGGAGAATTATAGAATGGCGTATAGTGTCCGTAATGCTACTTCGTAAGATATCTAATTATGCTGGTTACTTTGCAGTTACCATTGTTGGACTTATTTTCTCCGGCGTTCTTTATTGTCTGGCAGCACAAAGGATTATTAGCGATTTCAAAAACCTTGATACAATTTTTATCGCCATTGGCGGAATGATCGGAACCATGCTGGCTCTAGTGTTTTCGCTTTCGATTATTCCCATTCAACGTGCGGTGGAAACTTTTACTCCGTCCATAGTAAAACTATACCGGGAAGACCGCATCGCCCAGATTATTTTTGTTGCCGTCTCAGCAATTTGCCTGCTTTCTTTTATTTTTGCTATTGACGGCGTTAACAAGTTAATCGGACCACTTTTGTTGTTCACAGAGATACTTATTATTACCACTACGCTGGATCTCCTCCGCTGGTACCACCGGCATATTAGCCAACTTCTCCAACCAAAGGAAGCAATCCGCCTTTTGCTTTTAAAGATCAAGGGATATATCAGTAAAATCCAGCAAAATGCGTCTTTATGGGCAAGGGCTCAGTGGAACGTTTTGCCCCTAGAAAAAAAAGCCGAAATATCAATAGAATCGTTGGAGAGTGCTTTTTATACAGCGTTTTCCAATCATTATGTTCCTGTAAATGGATGGACGACTGAGTTGGCTGAAATGGCGTTAAGGGGTGTTTCCGCAGGAGAAACTTTGACTGTAAAAATTGCTATTTCTGCAATGGTAGAAGTTGCTTGTTATTGTCTTCAAATTCGTAAAGATAACATAATTTTAGTGCCCACCAGTATCATGCTAGAAACAGTTAGCGATTTAGATAAGCAAATATTAATACCTATCTATGACCACTTTAAAGATATTAACAGGAATGCTGTAGCGCTCAAGGCAGAGACGACCTGCGTTCACATAGTACAAGCGCTGGGGGAGATTGCCAGTTGCACAGCTAAATTAAAGGGGCGGGCATTCCCTGAAAATTCGGCTCCAATTACCTTTATGCCTTTGGGGTACCTAAAAGAATGCGTGGAGATGGCACAAAGGAATGGTTTGGATGATGCCGCCTTGCAGGGTAGCGATGTCCTTCTTAAGGTTGCCCAAAGCATTCCGGATAATATTTCGATTGACTATGTTTATGCTCCTGTTATTGATGGTTGGTATGAAATTGCCAGGAAGTTCTTGATTTCAGGAAAGGCTATTCTTGCCAACGAGGTTTCTGGAAAAATGATGTCTTTAGCGCATTATGTTCTGACTAAAAATCATTTTCAATTCATAGAGACTATAGAGTATATGCTTGATAAATTAGAGCTTTTAGTTCCTTTAGCAATCCTTTGCGAAAAGAATTCCGGATCAAGAATTTACAGTTCGGTATTTGCATATCCATATGATTTAGCAAAACCCACCTCTCTTGGGTACCTGGTTGATCGGGCCACTTCATGTTGTGTTAGCCAGGATGAAGATAGAAATTGGATTAACCCATATAATGAATTCATAAAGTTGAACGAGATAATTTATCGCCACTTTAGGAACATTGCAGAAAAAGTAGATCTTGGATTGAGT
Source organism: Desulfovirgula sp. (assembly GCA_020725585.1). Lineage (GTDB taxonomy): Bacteria > Bacillota > Desulfotomaculia > Desulfotomaculales > Nap2-2B > JAIMBK01. Next base: position 10,031 of record DYES01000060.1, on the reverse strand, counting down.
TCATTGCTCTCGTTTTTTACAAAAACTATCGAGCATATTATAATCATCTACATGAACTTATTGCAAAGACCTGTCACCGAGAACGATGGACACCTGAAAGAAGTTTCTCGACAGGTACCTTGGTATCTGGCTTTTTTCTGGGTGGCTTTTTCAAAAGCTTCTACTCTCAACGTACATGATGTTATGGAGGCATGTGATGTACTTTCCTGGACAGGTTTATCATTCTATGACATTGGATATAAAGATATTGCTGAAAATAGCGCTAATAACATTGCTTCCATAGTTTCCTCTTATTGTAAAATATGTAATAACCCAGAGCCTTATAATATAGCTGATCTTCTGCTTTATATTTGGTATATCCACGTTTTAGCAGAAGCAAAAGACGATCAAGCGTTTTGTGTTTTCCTTGAGAATAAAATGGCTAAACCACAGGAATTGACAGATGAACAATGGAAGCTTGTTCAAGAAGTTTTAAATAACCGCAAAGAAAAGTTACGGAAAGAATTGTGTTCAGTATATGTGTATCCCTTGTATGAGAAGAAAGCAAGAGGCCTTTTAAGAATGCTTTTGCAAAAGAACAGACAGAAAAATTGTTAATATTCATTGTAAGTTTTATGAGATAGAAAAATGTTGCCAGTACACTAGTGTAATAGGTTCTACTTGCCCCCGTAGTTGCCTGATTCACAGGCTTAGAACCCACTTGGCCCTCATGTATAGCGTGGGCCTGGGCACTCCCGTTCGCCGGGAACTGGGTGGGGCTGGGGGCCGGAATACTGCTGGAGAGGTGGAAAGCAGGCTGCCGACCGGGGGCAGACGGTAAAAAAACCGGCAGTTTTGGAACCGGATTGAGTTTGCTGAATCGCCGGGCCAATTTTTTAAAAAACAATGGATTTTTACCGGGCGAAAACCGCCCGGTTTTTCTTTTTTCAGGAACAAAAATTTTCCCGAAAGGAGCTGGTTTCCAGTGATCCAAACCTGGCGTCTCTCCGAATCCCGCCACGCCCTTTTCACCGACAACCCCCACGTGGAGGCCGCCGCCCAGGAGGCCGGTCTTTCCCACATGGCCGACTACGCCAAACCCAACTTTAACACTTAACCACATTAACTATCCCAAAAATCAAGGCTTTGCGGAGACAAAGAGGTGACGTACCACAACAATTACCTTAATTATCCTGGGCAATAACCACCACCTGACTGGGCGGTCTGATCCCTAAGGCCCGAAAGGCCTCAAAGGAGTTGCCCAGAAGTTCGGTCCGGCAGAGGTAGCGGGTTCCTTCTAAAGTTAATTCTACTGCTCTGAGCTGTTTTAAGTCCCGGATCAGGTACGTATACTCCACCTGGCTGTTCATTTGTTTTAAGGAACGCAAGAGGGCCGATTCTAAAACCAGGGCCAGAAAACAAACCATCACGTGCGCTCTTACCCGGTGGTCTTTGAAATGGTAGATCGGCCTTAAGTCGAGGGTGGACTTCAACTCCCGAAAGGCCCTCTCCACCCGGAAGAGGTCCTTGTAGGCCAGGGCCACCTCGGCAGTATCCAGGCGGGAGTTGGTCCTCAAGACGTACTTGCCGTCGTATCTGGCATCTTCCTCAAAAGCCCGGTAGTCGATTTCGACCGTCTCCTTTTTGATGACCAGGTACCGGCGGTAGCCGCTGTTCCCAATGAGCTGCTTTGGGCCTCCTTTTTTGAGCTTTTCTTCTAATTTTTTGATCATTTCTTCCCGGGCCTGGTGGTCGCGTTCGGCTTCGGTGGGGTTGCAACAGATGATGTAGCGGTCGGCGTCTTCGGACCAAACCTCTTTGACCTTGAGATTTTCGCTGACCATCCGGTATCTGCCGCCGGTTTTGAGGATCTTTTCCACCGCTTTGAGCTTTCGCATCTTGACCCCAACGATGTACTCGATGTGCTCATGATCGAGCTCGTCTAACAGGGTCGGGCTGACCATCCCGCGGTCGCCAACGAAGATGACCCGGCGGAGGCAAAAGCGATTTCGCGTATCGGTAATAATGGCTTTGAAGGTTTCGATGTCGGCGGTGTTGCCGGGAAACACCTGGTGGGCCACCGGAATTCCTTCTTTGGTCATCAGCACCCCCACCAGGATCTGGACACGGTTCGGGCGGTGATCTTTAGAATGACCATATTCCGCTAAACCTTCCGGCCCGTTCCCTTCGAAGTAGGTGGAGGTTGTGTCCCAGAAGACCAGGTCCAGTTCCAGGTTGAAGAGGTGCTTGACCTGCTCAAATAATTCCAGTTCAATGATTTCCTTGTGGGCGATGAGAAAGTCCAGCGCCCGGTAGAAGTGGTGCAATTCCAGCGCACCAAAAGAGGGCCGGTAGATTTCGCTGACCCATTCGTTGACGGCGCGCTTGGACAAAGGATCGGAGATGCGGTTTAAAACCATGGCGTAAACTGCTTCGGGAAGGGGGGTGTTGATCTCGGTTTTACTCAGGAGTCTTTCTAGGATCTGGTGAAGGCCCAGCCTTTCCCAGATGGTCCGGAAGATCAGATCGGTACCCCATTCCTTAGCGGATTCAACCATGATTTTGGCCGCCTCGGCCTGGACCCACTTTCTTTTGGAGAACTTGGCCAGGCTACTGATCAGTTTATCCAGTTCGCCTCCTTGCATGTCTTCGATCCGGCCCAGGTTGGCGACAATCTTCTGGCGGATTTTCCCGTTTTCCCGGACACCCTCAACTATATAAAGGTAGGTTCTTTGGGAGCCGTCCTTGTTGGTGAAGGTCTTGGTTCTGGCATACATAGCATAGCTATTATACCATACTATGGCCATATAGTAAAGATAAATATTTACTCACGTAGCACAACACTTGAAAAAATTTTTGGAAGCACCCCTTGATTTTACTGGGTTTTTTGGTACCAAAGGCCCGAAAATAGGGGTTTTGCTGTCAAACTTGAGCCAAAGGCGGGCGGCTGACTGCCGTGCAGTACGCCTGGTAAATACGCGGGTCCGATTCCGCATTTAGAAGCCATTTTGCCAGTATTTACCTGCCTTTGAAGCCCGATGAAATCTGGATTTTTAATTTGCCCAAAGGGGCGTTTTTGGGCACATAGGTATTGTGTATTATGCTTCATTTTCTAAATGCGGAAATCGGAGAAAATCCAGGAAAATCAAGGCTTTCCGGTTTCCGACTTTCAAATTACCCGCAAGCCCACGTTAACAAGGGTTTGCGGGCTTTTCTTTTTTTAGAACAAAAAATTTTCCGAAAGGAGCTGGTCTTATGCAAACCACCCACAACCCGCCCGAAGGCTACGAGCCCTCCCCGAAAACCCGCACCGCCTGGTGCCCTTACTGCGGCGCGGCCAAAGAGTTTATCCACGATCCCGCCCTGGACACCTGCCGCTGCTCCGGGTGCGGGATCAGCACGGAGGACTTCTACGTGCGGGGGCACAACGGCTTCTGGAATGAGGACGCGAAAAGGAAATTCGATTCCGCCGTGAAGGCCTTCGGCAAAAAGTGGTCCCGCGAAAAGAAAAAGGACGCCTGGGAACCGCGGGACCCCGGCATTACCTGGGAACTGCCGGAAGAAAAGACCGAATTCCACCCGGCGGCCTGCCCGGCATGCGGGGAGAGCATACGCCTTGCCGTCTTCCCGCTAAAAGACGAAAGGTGCCACCGGTGCGGGGCCGTTTTCTCCCAGGAGAAGCCGGACGGGGAGGCCGAAATCCACGTCAAAACGCTTTCCTGCCGCGCCTGCGGGCGGCTTTTGACCGACCGGCCGGAGCCGGGGGCGGCTTACGGCTGCCCGTCCTGCGGGAAGTGGACCGCCCAGGAGGGCGACTGGGAAAGCGAAAAGGCGGCCAGGGAAACCGCAAAGACCCTTAAACCCTTCAAGGTTGAGCGGAAAGGGCCGCTGCCGTTTAAAGCGCTGGAGGAGATCAGAAAGCTGGTCAGGGAAGAGTGCGCCAATTACGAATCGCGGGGAGACTCCTGCCTTTTCAAAGGGACCTGCGTTTTCTTTAAGACGCCGAAGGCCGAAGAGAGGCCTTTCCTGTTCAAAGGCGGCCCCGGGAAGCCCGAAGTGAAAAGGTGGTCATTGACCGAAGAAACGGAAGCCCTCTACACCACCAGCCTGGGATTGGCGAACGCCGGGCTGGAGATGGAAGGCGCGGAGCTGATGGCGACCTACGCAAAGAACGGCGTTATTTACGCCGCCCAGTTCTCCGGGCCGAAAGAAGCAATCGCGAAGCTGGCCGCCCTGGGCAAAACCAACCTTGTGCTGGCCCACCCGGCAAACGAAACGGGGGAACCGGTTCAAGACAAGCCGCCTGCCCCGCACCGGTGCAGGTGGTTCGAGGAGGCGGTGCTGCCGCTCAAGCCCGAGCTGGCGGAACCCTACCGCCGGGAGTACAAGGGGGAGACGAAGAAGGAGCTGAAGGAGGAGGCGAAGGAGGCGCTGCTGGAGGCGAAAAAGGAAAACCTGAAGAAGTGCGCCAGGGAGGGGTGCGGTAAGTTTTTCCGGCCCGCCAACAACCGGGCGCTGTACTGCGAAGATTGCAGGAAGTTACTGGAAAGAGAGAGGAAGAGAAAGTGGTGGAATGAAACCCAAAACAAAAAAAATCAACAAGGCGTCTGCTAGACGTTTAGCACTTTTTACCAGCACTTCAGCCCTTGATTCTCTAGCACCCATTTTTTCCCATACGGCCTTTTTTGGGTACATAGGTATTGTGATACCTATTTCACCGCTAGGTAGTTTCTAAACGTCTACTGAGGCCGACGAAGCCCGATAAAACCTGGGTTTTCGGCGTTTTAAAAAACCGTCCGATATCGGAAACGCCCGCAACCCCGACAGCGACAAGGGTTTGCGGGCCTTTTCTTTTTTCAGGAACCCCAAAATGCCTGCTGGGCGGTAATAAGGATAGGGCGCGCCGAGTTTCTGGAGAGGTATTTCATTCCCTGCGGCCCGCCGGACGAAAGGGCGCTAAAGTTGCAACGGCATCAGAGTGGTCATTTTGACCACTCTGAAAAGAGAGAGGCCGCTGGCGCTGCTTTCTCCTGACCACAAAAACCGAAAGGAGCTGGTTCCCATGCGCTACCCCCACCCCGACCCCGCCCTGGTCGCCGCTGTGGGCAGGTTGCTTCGGGTCACCAGCCGGGAGAAGGACCTGGGCAAAAGGGTCCAGGCCATTGACGAAAAGGCCAGGGAAATGCCGGGAAACCGGGAGTTAAACCTGCGGGCGGCGTTTCACGCGTGCCTCGCGCTGCGAAGGAAAGGGAAGAAGAAATGTACCTGCAGCTGACCCTCTTTCCGCCGCCTGCGCCCGTCTTCCCAACCGGGGAACCTGCCTGGGTCGTGGCTTTCAGCGGCGGCAAAGACAGCACCGCCCTGGCCTTTTTGGCGCTGGAGACCGCGGCCCGGCTGGCCCCGCCGCCGAAGGTGGCTGTGGTCTACGGGAACACCGGAGTAGAAATACCGCCCCTGCGGGACCAGGCAATGAACACCCTGGCGGCCCTGCGGGAAGAAGCCGCAGCCCTGGGGGTGCCGCTGGAAGTGGCGGTCGCTACGCCTGAAAGGAGTTTCTGGTACTGGTACCTGCGAGGATACGCTTTCAGTCCTCAAGCCTGGGCGCGGATGCGGTTTCGTTGGTGCCGGGACCGGCTTAAGGTAAAGCCTGTCGCGGCAGTTTTAAAAGCACTCGGGCAGCCGGCCCTGCTCCTGGGTGCCCGTGCCGGGGAGTCGCGGGAAAGGGCTAAAGCACTCGCTGCAGGCGGCCAGAGAAAAACCTGGTACCCGATTGCCGCCTGGGATGCCGCCGCTGTCTGGGAATACCTGTGCCGCCGCAGGCCGGATATTGCCGATGAGCTGGCAATCCTGTACGGTTGTGCAGAGGCCCGCACCGGGTGCTGGGTCTGCCCGGCCAGCCCTGCCAGTGTGCAGTTACGCAGGATGGCCCGGCTGCCTGGCTGGGAGTGGCTGGAGGAGTTAGCCAGGATTAGGGAAATGATCCTGGCCGCGCGAACACCGGAAGAAAGGGAAGCGGTGCGGATGATGGCTGACCATGTTTTTTCGGCAGGAAGGGGGAAGAAAAAGTGATCAGGCCGGAGACGGCAAGGCAACTCAAAGAAGCCGGTCTAACACCGGGAGAAGATTTCGGTGAAGAAATCTTAACGTGGCTGCCGGAGGTGGAAAGTATGGTCCGGGAAATTTACACCCGGGGGTGGCGGCTGAAAGTCATGGTTTACCCAAAGGAGTGCCACCTGAAAGTGTATGACGCCGGTTACAATTCCGCAGAAATGACCGGCCCGGCGGAGGACTTCGCCGACCTGGTGGGTAAGGCACTGTTGTTTGTCCTGAACGCGGAAAGGGGGAAGAAGAGGTGATCGGCCCGGCCCTATTTTCCAGCGCCACCGCCGAGTGGGAGACGCCCTGGGAATTTTTCAAAAAGCTGGACGCCGAGTTCGGCTTCACCCTGGACGTGTGTGCCCGTCCGGAGAACGCCAAGTGCGCCCGGTATTTTTCCCCGGAAGAGGACGGCATGCGGCAATCGTGGGCGCCGGAGGTCTGCTGGATGAACCCCCCTTACGGCCGGGAGATCGGGAAGTGGGTGAGGAAGGCCTTCCTGGAGGCCCAAAAGGGGACGGTCGTGGTCTGCCTGCTTCCGGCCCGGACCGACACGAACTGGTGGCACGATTGCGTTATGCGCGCCGCGGAAATCCGGTTCGTCCGGGGCCGCCTGAAGTTCGGGGGCGCGGCGAACGGCGCGCCCTTCCCGTCGACGGTCGTCGTCTTCCGGCAGGGGGAGTGGACGCCGAAGGTGAAGAGCATGGGGGCGTAGGGAGACAACCTTCGCCCACCACGAAAGGCCGGGCGGCAAGGGATACCCGCGCGGCGTGGAACCAGGGTACCCGGCCCTGGCGGTGGCGGCCTGCGAGGTAGTGGACGCTATGACCCACGGCCGGGGGTACAGAGGGGCGCTGGCGGTGAAGGCAGCCCTGGCGGAAATAGAGAAGTGGGCGCCGCCGGAGGTGGTGGAGGCGGTGAGGAGGGCGATAGGGATAATAAGGCAGGACGGCAGGGCAGGAAAACGGATGTGGAAGCGTTGCTGAAAAGCGGCGTTTTTTATTTCAGACGCGGAGCGCGAAGCCGCGCTTCCGTTTTTTAAGGAGGTGAAATTGCCGGATGACGGAAAAAGAAATTGCGTCCTTACCCGCTTTCTTGACCGTGGAAGAGACGGCGAAGCTGCTGCGTTTGAAGCGATCCACCGCTTATGAGTACGTAAATCAGGGAGTTATACCGGGCGTGCGGTTTGGCCGCTTCATCCGGGTGCCTAAAACCAAACTTTTAGAAATGGCCGGGTTGTTAAAGGAGCAGACCGCGGGGACGGCGAATATCTAAACCGTCCCCGCCCGGCATTGAGGAGGGTAGGCAAAAGTGCGGGGATTCGTTTTCAACCGCAACAAGAACAAAAAAGGGAAAAAACCAAACTGGTGCTACGTTGTCGAGTTCGGGTACACCGCCGAAGGCAAGAGGGATCGGCTTTGGAAAGGGGGGTTCGCCACCAAACAAGAAGCAGAAGCGGCTTTAGCGCAGGCGCTCGAACAGCTGCGCACTGAAACAAATATAACGCTGGGAAATAAACCTTTTAGAAAAAATCGCCCGGGCCGCCAGAGCGTAGCGGATTACCTTCGGTCGTGGCTTGCAGAGAAAGAGGTTCGCAATACCACTCTATTCAACTACCGCTGGATCGTTAATTACCATGTGATTCCTGCCGTCGGTAACATTCTCCTCTGCAACCTGACCACGGAACACATCAGAGAGCTTTACAAACAAAAAAAGCAACAGGAATATTCCCTGGACACGCGCCAGCGTATCCACGGCATCCTTCGTTCCGCCCTCGAAGATGCGGTCAAAAAAGGGTTAATCGCAAGGAACCCGTGCCACAAGGAATTATGTCCTAAACCGGATAACAAACCGGTTAGCAGGACGGCGTACAGCGTTGAAGAAATCGACCTGGTGGAGGAAAACGCGGAAGGAATCACTGACGGCGACGACGAGAAAGTAAGGGTAATGACCGACGAGGAATTGAGCATTTTCCTGGAAGCTATCTCCGGCACGCGGTTTTATGCGGCGCACCTCCTGGCCGTCCGGCGCGGCCTGCGGCGGGGCGAGGTTTTGGGCCTCAAGTGGCGAGACATCGACTTCCAGCGCAAGAAGCTCTACATCCGCCGCTCCCTTATCGTCTGCGAAGGCAAATTGCAGTTTCACCTGCCCAAAACCGAACGCTCACGAAGGGCAATACACCTTTCAGATGAGTTGGTGCGGGCGTTAAAAAACCATCTCAAAAAACAAAACGAAGAGAAGATGCGCCGCCGCGACACGTACAAAGACTACGGCCTGGTATTTGCCACCATAGACGGTCGGCCCTACGACCCGAACCGGTTTGTTTCCAGGCATTATAAGCCCTATTTGAAACGGGCGGGACTGCCTAACTTCCGCTACCACGATTTGCGCCACACGGCGGCCACCATGATGCTTAAATCTGGGGTGGATATAAAAGTGGTATCGCAGGTCCTGGGGCACTATTCGGAAGCGTTTACGTTGAGAGTTTACGGGCATGTTCTCCCTGGTATGCAGGAGATCGCCCTGGCGAGGTACGACAATGTTTAGACGATTTTGGACTGAACTAAATTTTTTCGGAATAACTGCCCGCCGTATAAACAAAAATAGCGAATTTGCCCTTTTGGTTGCACTTTTGGTTGCAAATTCGCCTTTGGCAAGAGTTTCCAGCCTTGAAACCCTTGCTATTCCTGGTGGGCGCGGCAGGGATTGAACCTGCGACCTCTTGAATGTGAGTCAAGCGCTCTCCCACTGAGCTACGCGCCCATTATTCATTGTCCATAAATATTTTAACACCAGGTTGCTCGTTTGGCAAGGGTCAAAAGTCTGATTCGTCTTCTTCCTGAAAGTTTCAGGGCAAGTAAATTATTCCCTGGCGGTAGACAGGAGCCAGATCATAAAGGTTAATACGGGCGCAATGGTGCAGGTCAGCCTCAAACCCCAGCTGGAGAAGTTTTTGCCCGTGCCGGGAATCGTAAAAAGCCTGCAAAAGATTGTCCCCGTACCACAAGGCCAGGCGGTAAACGGCGGCAGCCAGATCGGAGAGATGCACCCGCCCCGGCCCGTCTTTTATCTCGGGTAGAGTATAACGGGGGTGTTCATCCCTTTTACCCTGGGGGAGTTTACCCTGGGCGAGCTGCAGTATTTCTTTGATCAACACCCCTGCCGCCAGCGAATCCTCTAAGGAAAAATTTCCATCCGTCCCCGCGCAGATGACGGCGGTATCTTTTTGGAGCAGCCAGATCTTTCGCGCTGCGGCCCGGGCATTGAGCAGGCTGCCGATAAAGAGAGCCGGCGCCTCTTTTGCCGCCAGGCGAATGGCTTTGGTGCCGTTAGTTGTAGTAAGTACAAGAACTTTGTCGGCCACTGCTTCTTTTCCGTACTCAAGGGGGGAATTCCCGTGGGAAAAGCCGGGTACCCTTTCTCCGCCCCGCTCACCCCCCAAGAGGATATCTTTCCCGAAAATGTCTGGAATGTTCTCATCATGAAAAAAGTCATTTTTCCTATGGTAAGTTCCATTTTTTAAACAGCGCTCTATTTTCCTGGCTTCGCTAATCGTTTTTGCCGGGATTACCGCACGGCAGCCGTTGGCCAGGGCGGTTACAATGCTGCTTGTGGCTCTTAAGACGTCCAGGACCACCGCCACCCTGCTTTTTAACTCCGTTTCTCTGATTTCCTTTGGTTTAAGAAGAACATCAATTACCATAATTAAGGAAACCCCTTTCCCTTCTTTAAAAAATTATAAAAAAAGATAATCTAAAAAAGCAAACTTGGTTGAATGCCTGAAGTTGTAAATAGAAAAATAAATTTATAATCTTACTTGAGAGTTAAAAGTTCTCCAAACGCATGTTCCTTGACATAAGAATACTCACAGAAGGAACGTCCGTTTAAGTCCCGGCATAGTGAACTACGCCAATAATTTTGCTAATTACCAGTTTCTACCTGGCTTTTTAAAGCAG
>DYES01000059.1 GCA_020725585.1 Desulfovirgula sp. | reverse complement strand
CAGCACACCCAGCGCGGCATTGAAGGTAAAAATCGCGCCCCAGACCGCCGTAATCAGGGCGTTGGTGCGGTAAAAGAGGGGATGGCGCCAGTATTCGCGCGGCCAGTCCTCGCGGGCGTACTGGTAGGTGAAGGGCGAACCGGCCAGAAGCGTCCCCCAGGCCATCAGCGCCAGGGCAGCGCCGGCCAGCACGGCACTGCAGGTCTTAAAAAGTGGGGAACCAAGGATGACGGTCACCGCAAAATGAGCGGCAAAGAAAGCAAGCGTCACCAGCTCCATCGTCTTGACCTGCCGCTGCCGGAAGCGATAGGCGTTTAAGACCAGCGCGGCGGCCAGGCCAGCCGTCACCGCCTCCGTCCAGAGGCCGTAGCCCGAGAGCGCCCAGTACAGGATCCAGGGGACAAAGCCGATGAAAATCCAGCCCGTGCCGGGTATTTTCTTACCCATGGGCCTTGTCCTCCTGCATGACCGCGGCCAGGGCGGCGTCGCACCAATCGACGGCCATCCGGGCGAAGCGGCGGCCGAATTCCAGAGTAAGGGACCAGTAGCGGGCGTCCTCGCGCGCTCCGGTAAGGACCGCGTAGTGATGGATCAGGGGGGCAATCTCCTCCTCGTAGCGCCGCAGGAGGCCGGCGTAGTGCGCGCGCCACATTTTCAGGTGGGCAGCCAGGACCGCCGGGTCCGCCTGACGGCCGAAAAAGACCCTCACCAGCAGGGGATCGCGCGGCTGCGGTATCTCCGGCGGCGCGGCCAGCCAGCGCCGGAGTTCCTCCCGCCCGGCCTCGGTAACGCGGTACACCTTGCGGCTCGGTCTGCCTTCCTGGTGCTCGACGGTCACCGCAACCCAGCCGCGTTCCCGCATCTGGTTCAGGGTACGGTAAATCTGGGGCAGGGTAGCGTTCCAGAAAAAATAGATCGATTGCTCAAAGGCGGCTTTGAGTTCGTACCCGGTAGCCGGGCGGTAGCTAAGGAGACCCAAAAGGGCATGGAGTAAAGACATGGCCTTAATTCCTTATCAAAGTGGTTAAATATATAACTATGTACATATTATATTACGCATATATTCGCTGTCAAGTGCGGGAGCAAAGGTGACGAGAAAAGAGGCCGGGCGGGATCACGTTTTTGCACGATGCCAGAGAACCGCCCAGAACCACCCGCTCATTGTGGTCGCAGCTTCCCCGTCCTGTCGAAAGGAGCAACCCTGAACTTACATGCCATAATGAGCACCTCTATGTTGCAGGCGTCGGCGGGTCGGGCGGAGCCGGCACGACGAGATAAACCACCAAAACCCCGTCCAGGCAACCACCCTTGAGACAGGAACTGATAAGACAACAGGGGTGGCCGTGAAAGGCAATCACTTTTTCCCAGTCCTGCATTTTTCGATTTCTCCCCTATCTCAATATTTTTCATTCGATACTCTAAAAAGCTCGCTCTATCTTCCATTTTTAAAAATTTATCTTGGGTGGTCTAACGTACCTATTCGCCACCTGCTTACCCGGTCGAATAGATGTGAGCCTCCCGGACTTTTAGGAGACGCTTTGTATGTATTCCTCGTTTTTCTCCCCGTTTCCTCTGGGAGTGTCACAATATTTGGGGGGCTGCTGCCTGCTGCTGGGGCTGATGGGTGGGGCTCTCTCCCGGCTTCTTAGAAACACGGGTGCGAGGCTCCATGTCAAGGGCGGCTGCTGGTATAATATGGCAGCTACCCAGGCGGGCCTTTGGTAAAAAGCCTCCCGTTGATTTTCTTGAGCCGTCCGTTCACCCTGCCTCACCTTTGGCTTTTATTATTTCCATTTTTTATAGCTGCTGCGTGAGTAATAAAAATATTTTATTACTGCAATAGAAGGATTATATACCTCGATAAAGAATGAGAGAAAAGAAAAAATTAAGGGGAACGAGGGGAGAACGGGGCTGGCGCCCCCCGCGGGCTGCAAACCCGTTGGCCGGTTGTTGTAAAAACCGGGGTCCGGTTCGATTCCGACTTCTCCCCTCCATTAACGAAATGCAAAAGGTACAAGAAGGGGCAGATTTTAAACCACCGAAGGGGGTTGTATGATGAGTTTTACAAAGGGAAAGAGGCTGCTCGTCGTTTTCGCGGGGGGAATTTTCGGCCTTTTTGGCGCCGCTCTGGTCAAATTGGGCAACCCCCCCAACATGGGCGTCTGCATCGCCTGCTTTTTGCGGGACATCGCCGGGGCGCTGGGCCTGCACAGGGCCGCACCCGTCCAGTACATGCGGCCGGAGATTCTGGGCCTGGTGCTGGGAGCCTTCGGCGCCGCCCTGGCCACGAAGGAATTTCGAGTGGTGGGAGGCGCAAACGCCTTCACCAGGTTTATCCTGGGAATCCTGGCCATGATCGGCATGCTGATCTTCCTGGGGTGCCCGGTGCGCGCTTTGCTGAGGCTGGCTGGGGGCGACTTGAACGCCCTCCTGGGGCTGGCCGGCCTCGTGGCGGGAGTGGCCATGGGTGTCTGGTTCCTTAATAAGGGCTTTACCCTGGGCCGGGCCATGCCCCAGAAAAAAGTCAACGGCTACCTTTTCCCGGCACTCATTACGATTTTTTTACTCCTTTTAGTTCTCCAAACGCCTTTCTTATTTTTTAGCAAAGAAGGGCCTGGGGCGCAGCACGCGCCTGTACTCATTTCCCTGGGGGCCGGAGTGCTCGTCGGCGTTCTCGCCCAGCGCTCCCGCCTCTGCATGGTGGGCGGGATCAGGGATTTCATCTTATTCCGCGACGCCCACCTGTTGTACGGCTTTTTTGCCCTTTTGGGAGCCGCCCTGGCGGCCAACCTGATCCTGGGCAGCTTTAAGCCGGGATTTGCCGGCCAGCCCGTAGCGCATACCGACGGGCTGTGGAATTTTCTGGGTATGGCGCTCGCTGGCTGGAGCGTCACCCTGCTGGGCGGCTGCCCTTTGCGCCAGCTCGTGGCCGCCGGCGAGGGAAACACCGACTGCGCCGCGACTGTGCTGGGCCTGCTCGTGGGGGCGGCCCTCGCCCACAATCTGGGCCTGGCCGCAAGCCCGAAGGGAGTTCCTGCGGCCGGCCAGGCCGCCGTGCTCGTCGGCCTGCTGGCGACGTTTTTCATTGCCTACTTCAACAGCCACGCTCTGTTGGCAAAATCACCTCAGCAAGGAGTGGGTCCGGATGCAAAAGGAAGTTGACGCCAGGGGTTTGCTCTGCCCGGAGCCGGTTTTACTGGCCAAACGGGAGCTGGAGAAAATGTCCTCCGGCACGCTGCGCGTGCTGGTGAGCACCGCCGCCGCCAGGGAAAACATCACCCGGCTGGCCGAAAGCAAAGGCTGGAAGGTGGAAGCCGCCGCGCAGGGCGAAGACATCATCCTCACCCTGACCAAATAAAGGCCTTCCTCCTCCGGCCTCGCCGCGGGAAACAAGGCGGCCTCCCGCGGGCGCCGGGCGACCCGGAGAACACCTCGAACCTGCCGGCGGGACGGGCTTAGAACCGGACCGGGCTTAAAAAAGAGCCCGGTCTGCTAAATTTCGCGAGCAGGCAGGGAAAAGAGTAAGCTGCCTCGAATAAAAAACTATATGGCAATCACCCTTGCTTTAGATCGCCAAAAACCTGCTGTTCGTCCATAAGGAGCTTAAATTGCGCCGGCGCCGCTAAAAGACACGGCAGAGAAGAGAAGGCAAAGATGAAGGAACTGCGCATAGCCCTTGCCCAAATCCAGCCCAAAACCGGCTGCCCCCAGGAAAATATCGGAAAAATAGCTGCCTTGACGAAACAGGCGGCCCAGAAAAAAGCAGCCCTCATTTGCTTTCCGGAGCTTTGCGTGCAGGGCTACCACCGGGAAAAAGCCCGTCTGGCCGCGGAAGCAATCCCCGGCAAAAGCTCTTTGGCGATCAGCCGGCTGGCCCGGGAAACCGGCCTCGTCATCCTGGCCGGCATGGTTGAGGAATCCGGCTCCGCCAAGCCTTTCAACACCCAGCTGGTCGCATTTCCGGACGGCCGCTTGTACAAATACAGGAAAACCCACCTGGGCAAAAGCGAACTTCCCTATTTTACGCCGGGAGACAGCTTTCCCGTCTTCGCCACGGAGGAAGCTCGCTTTGCCATCGCGATCTGCTGGGACCTGCACTTCCCCGAGGTAAGCACTATTTACTCTTTAAAAGGAGCGGAGATTATTTTTGCCCCCCACGCCTCACCCTCTTTCGTGGGCGACCGAAGAGAAATCTGGCTCAAGTACCTGCCCGCCAGGGCCTACGACAATTCTGTGTTTATTGCCGCCTGCAACCTGGTGGGGGAAGACGGCGGGCAAAGTTTTTGCGGCGGGGCTTTAGTGATCGATCCCAAGGGCAACGTGGCGGCCCAGGCTTTTTCCGGAAGGGAGGAGCTGCTGGTCGCGGACCTCGATCCCCGCCTGATCAACACGATCCGGAGGAAAGAATCCGCTTCCATGCGCCACAGTTTTTTCCTGGAGGGAAGAAGGCCCGAACTCTACGGCGAGCTATTAAAACCTTCCATCCCCAACCCGCCGCCTTCCCCGGATGAAAACTAATTTAGCGATCACAACTTTACTTAAAGTCATGGCAAGAAAACTCCCGTCAAGGCGGGGAATCAGGAAAGCCCCAGAAATTGGTAAATACGATTCATGTCGAGGTTTTCCCGAACCAGCCGGGCGAGTTCGTCGTAAGCCGCCTCCTGGCTCTTCGCAAAGTGGTACTGCACGGGCAGCGGCGGCAAGCCCTTGCTTGCCCGCAGCCGGTTTAAAAATGCGCGCCGGAACCCGTCCGCGTCGAACAGGCCGTGCAGGTAGGTGCCGAAAACCAGCCCCGTCCCGTCAACCGCCCCGTCCAAAACCGGCTCCCGCGAATTGCTTTCCCGCCGCAGCAAAAAGGCCGGGGACGCGTTGGCGCCGCGGTAGGTTTCCCCCATGTGAATTTCGTAGCCGGCAACCTTTTGTCCCCGGCACGCTTCCAGCAGGCCGCCCCGGCCGATGACCTCCCCTTGCGCCTGCCAGGTGGTCTTTTCGGGCCGAAAAACGGTCGTCACCTCCAGAAGGGCCAAGCCGTAAGCCTCGCCGGTCGGCGACTCAACCCGGTCAGGATCACAAATTTCCCTGCCCAGCATTTGAAAACCCCCGCAAATGCCTACAACGGGAACTCCTGCCGCGGCCAGCGCCAGGATTTCTTTATCCCACCCGTTTTTGCGCACCTGCGCCAGGTCGCCGATGGTATTTTTGCTTCCCGGTATGATCACTAAATCCGCCCGGCCGATTTTCTCCCCGGGGCGGACGTAGCGCAGGTGGACGTCGGGCTCCCTTTCTAGAGGATCAAAATCAGTAAAATTGGATATGTGGGGAAGGTAGAGCACAGCAATTTCCAGCGGCGAAGGTCCCGGGTCTTGCGAGCCCTGCGGCTTCATCGGGCGCAGCTCTTCATTAACGGTATCTTCTTCCGGAATTTTGAAAGTAAAATAGGGAATCACGCCTACTACGGGCACCCCTGTTTTTTCTTCCAGAAAGTCCAGGGCCGGCTGGAGCAGTTTCCGGTCGCCTCGAAATTTGTTGATAATCGTGCCGGCCACCAACGGCCGATCGCCCGGCCGCAACAGCTCCAGCGTGCCCACGATCGCCGCCAGCGCCCCTCCCTTATCGATGTCGGCCGCCAGCAGAACAGGCGCGTTGGCCAGGCGCGCCGCCCGCATGTTGACCACGTCGCGCTCCTGCAGGTTGACCTCCGCCGGGCTTCCCGCCCCTTCCAGGACAATAATTTCGTAGCGCCTCCGCAGGCGTTCAAAAGATTCGACGATCGCCGGCCAAACCTTGTTTACATAATCCAGGTGGTAGGCAAAAGCACTCATGTTGCCGATCGGCCGGCCCTGCACAATTACCTGGGAAGAAGTGTCGGCGGTAGGCTTTAAGAGCACGGGGTTCATGTCCACGTCCGGCTCCACCCCGGCCGCCTGGGCCTGGACCGCCTGGGAGCGCCCCATTTCGCCTCCGCTTTTCGTAACAAAGGAATTTAAGGCCATGTTCTGGGCCTTAAAAGGGGCGACCGTGTAACCGTCCTGCCGGAAGATGCGGCACAGCGCGGCTACCAGCACGCTCTTGCCCACGTGCGAACCAGTTCCCTGAACCATAATGGCGCGCGCAAAACCCATCTTAAAATTATCCCCTCTTTTCCATGAAAACTTCCTTTAACGCCTTCAGCAGGCGCCTGTTCTCGGCCCTTCTGCGCACCGCCAGGCGAAAGTAAAACTCGTCCAGCCCCTTAAAATTGCCGGCATCCCTGATCAGCAGCCCCCTTTTCGCCAGGGCGGCGACCAGCTCCGCCCCGCTCACCCCGGCAAGACGTCCCTCGGCGAGCAAAAAATTGGCGCGGGATGGGAAAACCCTCAACCCGGCGATTTTTTGCAAGCCGCGCCGAAGATATTCCCTTTCCTTTTCCACCAGGGCGACGGCTTTTGTGACGTAATCCTTTTCGTCCAGGCAGGCCAGGCCGGCCAGCTGCGCGAAAACATTCACGCTCCAGGGGTCCTGCGCCGCCGCGAGCCTTTCGATCAGGGCGGGCGGCCCGATCCCGATCCCTAAACGCAGGCCGGGAAGGGCAAAAATTTTCGTCAGCGAAATGACGACAAACAGATGAAAGCCCTTAGAGCCGGCCCCGCTTCCCCAAAAGAGGGGAAAAAAGTTTTTTTCCTGCCAGTTAAGCCAGTCGAGCCCGGTAAACGGGAAAAAGCTCGCGTCCAGCAAAAAGGGGATGCCCTTTTCGGCGGCAGCCTCGATCAAAGGGGTGACGTCATCCCAGAAGACCCCGGTCGGATTGTTCGGATTACAGAAAACCAGGGCGTCGCAACGGGAGCGCAGGACCTCCCGGGCAAGCAGTTCCAGCGGGTAGGCAAAGCCTTCCCGGGGCGGAAAAAAATCCACCCGGCTCCCGGCGGCCCGGGCGGCCCGCGCGTAATCGCTGTAAGCGGGGGCGGGAATAAGGACCCGGCGGGGCCGGGCCGCCCAGAAAAAGAGGGAGATTAACTCCGAGGCCCCGTTGCCGGCGATCACCTGTCCGGGGCTTACGCCAAGCTTTTCGGCGCAGGCTGCCCGGAGCGTCAGCGCGTGCGGCTCCGGATAAAACCGGACGTAGCCGGCTTTTTTTCTCAGCAGGCCTAAAACCGCCGGGGGCGGTCCCAAGGGGTTGATATTGGCGCTAAAGTCAAAAACTTTCCCGGGCGCCAGCTCTCCCCCGCCGTCTGCAATCCAGACGTTTCCACCGTGCTGATAAACCACTTTCCGCCCTCCCCCAACCCAAAGCACCTTAAGCGTCACCGGACGAACGCCGCCCAGGAAGCTTATTCGACAGGCTCTAATAACAATATTAATCCTTACTTGACATATTAATCCTTACCTGGTCCGGCTCCCGCCCAGGGGAAACTCGCCCAGAATTTCCCCAAAGCCGAGCCGGCTCAAAAAACGCTCGCACTCTTTGCTCTGCCGGCTTTCCCGGGCAAAAAGGAGGCCGATCACGGTGCCGCTGTGCGCGCAAACTACCCCGGCGGCTCCCATTTTTAAGACGGCCTGAACAATTTCCTCCAGATCCGGCTTGGGCAAAATGGATTGGTGCGCCAGGGCGCTCCGCGTGGCCCCCTCGCCGACCAGGTGCAGATCGCCCTTTTGGAGGCCCCGGCATACCTTTTTTAAAGCCAGGGCGATCTCTTTTTCTTTCGCCCGGTTAAACGCGGACAAAGCAGGCAGGCGGTTGAAGGCCAGCGTGTCCACTTCTCCGCCGTAGTCAAAGACGAGCAATTTGGCGGGCGGCGCCTCCCCCAGCACGCGGGCGATCTTCCCCCGGCGGTGGTCGAAAAGGGCGATTCCGGGATACATGACGCCGTCGCTTGGCTCAATGGACAAAGCAATTCCAGCCAGCTGCCGGGGGGTCAACTCCCTTCCCAGGGCGCGGGCCGTCGCCCTGGCGGCGGCAACGATATCCGCCGTGCTGGACCCCATCCCTTTTCCCGCGGGAACGGGGCAGCGCAAATCAAGCCAGGCGCGGCGCGGCCGGGCGCCGCAAAGCGCGGCCGCCTTCCGGACAGCCAGCACCGCCTTTTTTACAGCGCCCGGCTCCTGCCCGCTGACCACCTCCACCGGATAAAGCCCGTCATCCGCATCCGCAAGAGGGGCCTTTGGGCCTTCCGGCTCGAGATAAACGACGGCGCGGGAATAAAGCTCCAGCGGACAGGTAACCAGAAAATCCCGGCCCCCGATCTCTCCCTGCAACAGCTCCCCGCAGGTTACCGGGGCCAGGCCGCATCCCTTGTACGGACCCCTTCCTCTACGTTCGATCACCAAAGAGACCCCCTCTTCCAAAGCAAGGACGGGCGGCAGGAAGGAAAAAGCGCCCAGACCGCCGCGGAAACCACCAGGCTTACCAGGATACACAAGGCCAGGGCCAGCACGCTGCTGACCTGTACAATTTTGAGCGCCTCCGCAATGTCTTTCTCTGCGGCCGGCCTGCCGGGCGCATTAAGGTAAGGCCGCGACGATACTTCGCCATGATAGGAACTTTTTCCTCCCAGGCGGATGCCGAGAAGGCCGGCCATGGCGGCTTCCGGCCGCCCGCTGTTGGGGCTCGGGTGTTTGTGGCCGTCTGTGCACAGCACGCGCCAGGCGGCAAAAGGACATTTGCCCAGAAAGCAACCCGCCGCCAGAAAAAGGAGCGCCGTCAACCGGGCCGGCAGGCAGTTCAAAAAGTCGTCCAGGCGGGCGGCGGCGCGGCCGAAATAAAGGTTTGCCCTCGTGCGGTGGCCGTACATGGCGTCGAGCGTGTTCACCGCCCGGTAGGCCAGCGCCAGCGGCGCCCCCCCGACGGCCGCGTAAAAGAGGGGGGCCACGACGCCGTCGGAAGCGTTTTCCGCCACGCTCTCCACCGCCGCCCGGGCCACCTCCTGCCCGCTTAAAGACTCCACATCCCTGCCCACGATCATGCCCACCGCCCGGCGCGCGGCGGGAAGGTCCCCCTCGGCAAGGGGCCGGGCTACGGCCCGGGCGTGCGCACCCAGGCTCTTCACGGCAACCGTGGAGTAAACCAGCCAAGCGGCGGCCGCCCAGCCCGCCCACCACGGCCCCCGGGCGAAAAGAAACGCAAGGAGGACGCCCGAAAGCAGGAAGCTGCCCCCGGCGATCAGGACAACCAGACATGCTCCGGCAGCCAGCTCCCCCCGGGGACCGGCGGCGCGGCCCAGGCGGCGCAGCGGCCCCTCCCAGAACAGGGCGGCCTTCCCCATCCCCACGACGGGGTGGGGCAGCCGGCGGGGGTCGCCCAGGAGCAGGTCGAGCAGGAAGGCGGCGGCCAGCACTTCCGGGCCGGCCAAAAAGACCGGCAGCCAATCCATGGGTTTTATAATGCCCCCCTTTTTTTAGAGACTGTCGAAAAAGCTCCCCCGGGGCGGCGTTCGTCCCTTTCGCCGCTCCTGTCATCAGGGGTTTTTAACAGTCTCCTTGACCGGACAAATAAATATTCAGCAGGGCGTTTACGATGCTCACGGCCACGGCGCTGCCCCCCTTGGTGCCGCGGACGGTAATGTACGGCAAGCCCAGCCGGATGAGCGCCTCTTTTGCTTCCGCGGCGCCCACAAAACCCACCGGCGTGCCGACAATCAACGCCGGCTCCGCCCGGCCGGCCTGAACCAGCCGGATTAACTCCCAAAGGGCGGTAGGCGCGTTGCCGATGGCCACCATGCTTCCCGCGCTCTGTTCCGCCAGGGTCCTGATCGCCACCATGGCCCGCGTAAGACCCTTTTCCTTTGCTTCCTTCACCACGGCCGGCTCATCAATCGCACAATGCACACGGACGCCAATTTGCGCCGTTTTCGGAGCGCTGATCCCAACCTTCACCATTTTGACGTCGGTAATAATTTTTTTGCCGCGGGCAAATACCCGGCAGGCCGCCCGCACGGCCTCCGGGTGCACGGCGAGCAATTCAACCATCTCCGGGTCCCCGGTGGCGTGCACGACGCGCCCGATAATTTCCTTCTCCGGAGAGGGAAAATTACCCGTCAGTTGCCCAATTATTTCCATGCTTTTCGCTTCAATCATTTGCGGCTCGGTTAAAAAATTCACTTTCGCCCGCCTCCCCGATCCGGTCCACAACCACCTCGACGATCCTCGGGTCCGCCCCCAGATGGGCCGTCGCTCTGATCTCCACCTGGTATTTTTCTCTCAGCCGCGCGATCTCCTCGGGAATGTCCTTTTGCATGTGCAGCCCGTTGGCAAGAAACACCGGCGCCACGATAATTCGCTTCGCCCCGCGGGCGACCAGCCTGGCCACGGCGCCCGCCAGATCCTGCCGCTCGGCGCGGGGGTTTAAAAAAGCGGTCTCCAGCAAGTCCGCGCCGGTTCTCGCCCGCACCATTTCGGCGATCTCAAGGAGCACCTGGTTGGCTTCATCGACGGCGCGCCTGCTGCCGTGACCCAAAATAACAATTCCGGTTTCCATATTTCCCTAACCGCTCTCCTTTGGCAAAGTTTCCAGAACCCGCAGCAATTCAGCGTAAGTGCTCACCGGGCGCGGACCTTCTTCCGCCGGTCTTTCAATTAAAACCACCGGAATGCCCAGGTCCAGGGCCGCTCTGATTTTCTGCTCCGTCCCTCCGGCGGGCCCGCTTTCCTTGGTGACGAGCACCTCCGCCCGGCAGGCAGCGAAGAAGGCCCGGTTCAATTCGTAGCTGAAGGGCCCCTGCATGGCGATGACGTCCGCGGGAGCAAGGCCCAGCGCAAAACACCCGGCCACCGCCTCCGGCGCGGGCAAGACGCGGGCCACGATCCTTTTCCCGTGTCTTCGCGCTTCTTCCACGAAGATGGGCAAAGTTTTGCTTCCCGTGGTTAAAAAGATCGTTTCGCCCAGAGAAACGGCCGTCCGGGCGGCCTGGTAAAAATCTCTGCAGGGAAAGACGCGCGGATCCTCCGGCACCTGCGCGGCCGGCCGCGCGTAGCGAATGTACTTCACGCCGGTCAGCGCGCAGGCCCGGCGGGCATGGGCGGAAACCCGCACGGCAAAAGGATGGCTGGCGTCTACAACGGCGCGCACTCCCCTTTCTTTAAGCAGAGAAACCATCTCTCTTTCGTCCAGGGCCCGGTTGAGCACCCGCGCGCGCGCCGGGAGCCCCTCCCCGGCCAGGGCCTGCGCCCCGTAGGAAGTGGCCACCGCCGCCACCACCGGATAACCTCGCTCCCCGAGCAGGGAAAAAATTTCGCGCCCCTCGGCCGTTCCGGCAATAAGAAGAATCATAAGCGGTACCCCCGGGGGGTGATCATCCGGGAATTGACCGTGTAGGTCTGCGAATTGCCGATGACGACGGTGGTCAGCATATCCAGGTCGTGCTCCAGCACTCTCTTCAGGCTGGTCAAAAGCACCTCTTCGTGTTCCCGGTCCGCGTTTTTCACAATCCCCACGGGTGTGCCCCCCTCCCTGTGCTTCAAAAAAATTTGCACGGCCCGCTCGATTTGAACCTGCCTTCTTGCGCTTTTCGGGTTGTAGAGAACCGTAACAAAGTCGGCGGCCGCGGCGGCGTAAAGGCGCTTTTCGATGACGGCCCACGGAGTGAGCAGGTCGCTTAAGCTGATCACCGCGAAATCGTGGTTTAAAGGCGCGCCCAGCGCCGCGGCGGCAGCCGTGGCGGCGGTGACCCCGGGAATAATTTCCACCGGGAGTTCCCTTTCCCCCAATACCTCCAGAATCGGTCCGGCCATGCCGTAAACTCCCGGGTCGCCGCTGGAAATTACAACCACCCGCCGGCCGGCCAGGGCCAGTTCCACGGCCAGCCGGCAGCGCTCCACCTCTTTTCTCATCGGGGAGCGGTGGACTTCCTTGCCCGCCAGCAAATCCCCCAGCAGGTCCAGATAAGTGGCGTACCCCACGACTGCCTCCGCCTCCCGAATGGCCCGCCGGGCGCGCGGAGTGATCTGATCCCTCCCTCCCGGGCCGATCCCCACTACCAACAATTTTCCTGGGCAACGGCCACCGCCACCTGGTTGTACACCGTTTTGGGCACGACCATCCGGGCCGGTTTTTCCGCCGCCAGCCAGGCTGCCGGTTCGCATACCGCACCAACTCCTATCGCCTTTTTCACCTGCGCCGATTCGCAAAACAATCCCGATTTAAGGCAGGCCTCCACTTCCGCCGCGGAGAAAAAGCTGATCTCCGCCCCCAGCCTCCGGGCCGCTTCCAGCAGGCCCGCCTCGTTTTGCTTGCGGCTCACGCTGGCCAGCCCCCGCACGCTGGCCGGGGCCAGGCGCGCGGCGGCCAGGGCGAAATGCACCGCTTCGAGAATCTGTTCCGGCCGCGCCCCCTTTTTGCACCCGACGCCCACCACCAGATTTTTCGGGCGCAAAAAAACATGCGGCAGATTCCCCAAAGAAAAAGCATCGATCGCTTTATTGGTAATGAAGACCGCGGCCGCCGGCCTCTCGCCCGGTTTCCCGGAAAAGGATAAACCATCCGCGCGCACCGCCCAGAATTTTCTTTCCCCGGGAACAGGGAAAAACGCCGGCACGAGCTCGAGCGGGAACAAAGCCGCGTTTTGAATGGCTCTTAGAGCAGGGTGGTTTATATTTAAATCCGTAAATACGGCCACCTTTTCACCGTTGGCCGAAGCGGCGTTAATTCTTTTCACGCCGGCAAAAGGTTCGGGAGTAAGCCCCATTTTCTTGGCCAGCAGGTCCACAGCCAGGGTCCGGTTCACGTCCGTGGCCGTGGTGATCACCGCCTGCGCCCCGCAAAAGGCCGCCGCGTTTTTGGCCAGTTCGTTGGCCCCGCCCAGGTGGCCGGACAGCAGACTGACCGCAAAGCGCCCTTTTTCGTCCATCACCACTACCGCCGGATCGCTCCTTTTATCCCGGAGCAAAGGGGCGATGATCCTCACTGCCACGCCGGCGGCCATGATCAGGACAAAGCCTTGGAACTCGGGAAAAAGAGCGGCTGCCAGCTTCCGCAAGGGGCCCTCGAAAAAGTGCACTCCGCCGGCGCGCGTAAATTCGGCGGCGCTTAAAACCCGGCAATTAACGGGCAATTTTGCCGCGGTCTCGGAAAAAAACTTTTGCGGGAGAAACAAATTCACCTGCTCCCATTCCCGGCCGCCCGCAGCGCAAAACCGCTCCCAAAGATAAAGCCCCAGCCGGCTTCCCCCCCTGGTGAGGGCGACAACGGCCAGCTTCATTCCTTCTTCACCCGGCAGGCGTGGGAAAATTCCCCGGCATAGAGCCGCGAGCGCCTGCCGGAAGCGTCCAGAAAATCCCCCACCAGAATCAGGGCCGTCTTTTCCATCTTCGCCTCTTTCACCAGGCGGGCGATATTTTCCAAATTGCCGCGCACCACCCGCCCGTCCGGCCAGCTTGCCTTCTCCACCACCACCACCGGCGTCTGGGGAGGGTATTCTTGTTTGAGCTCTGCGACCGCTTCTTCAATCAGGTGGACGCTTAAAAAAATGCACATGCTGGCCCGGTGGCGGGCTAAAGAAGAGAGCCTTTCCTTTTCCGGCACGCCCGTGCGCCCTTTCAAGCGGGTGAGAATCACCGTTTGCGAGACCTCCGGCACGGTGTATTCTTTTTTCAGGCAGGCCGCCGCGGCCAGAAAGGAGCTGACGCCCGGGATTACTTCGTACGCGATGCCCCGTCCGGCAAGCGCTTCCATCTGCTCGCCGACCGCTCCGTAAAGGCTGGGGTCCCCGCTGTGC
Source organism: Desulfovirgula sp. (assembly GCA_020725585.1). Lineage (GTDB taxonomy): Bacteria > Bacillota > Desulfotomaculia > Desulfotomaculales > Nap2-2B > JAIMBK01. Next base: position 8,338 of record DYES01000059.1, on the reverse strand, counting down.
AGGCGGGCGACGGTTTTGCCCTCGGCAACCGCCCTTTCCATGATCGCGACAATTTCTTCCAGGGTAAGCGGGGCGCTGTCGTATATCTGGGCCGTCTCTTTGGCGTGGCGCAAAACCTCCCGGTTCACCAGCGAACCGGCGTAAATCACCACGTCGGCCTCCCCGAGCGCCCGGGCCCCCTTTAAGGTGAGCAGTTCCGGGTCGCCCGGCCCGGCCCCGATAAAATAAACTTTAGCCACCTTGAGCCACCTTCTTTACAATGATCAGCGACAGGTAATCTTTGTGCCCTTCCTCCACTTCCTCCAGGTCCCTTTTCACAACGCTTCCCGCAAGCCCGCAGCGGCTGGCAAAGACGGCTTGCCCTTTTAAGCCGAGCTCTTCCAAAACGGCCGCCACCTCCGCAAATTTTCCGGCCACCTTCATGAAAACCACATTTTCAAAGTGCCGGCAGACAAAGCGCACGGTATCCAAATCTTCGATCACCGGGACGACGGCCAGTTTTTCCTCCCCTTCCGCCAGCGGGATGCCGGCCAAAGCCGCGCAGGCGCAAAAGGAAGGAACGCCGGGAATTGTTTCCACCGCCCAGGGGCCGGCCTGTTTGATTTTTTTCAAGAGGTAAGTATATGTGCTGTAAAGGGTCGGGTCGCCCAGCGTAACAAAAGCCACCTTTTTGCCCTCCCGGAGAAACCCGATAATCCGGCCCGCCGCCTTTTCCCAGGACGGCTCCAGCTTTGCCCGCTCCCTGGTCATGGGAAAAGAAAGCTCCAAAACCTCCTTTTTTTGGCCGATGATCTCACCAATAATGGAAAGGGCCACCCCTTCCCTGTCCGCGCCGGATTTCGGCGCGCAGATGACGTCCGCCTCCCGCAAAACCCGGTAGCCCTTTAAGGTGAGCAGCTCCGGGTCGCCGGGGCCCACGCCCACGCCGTAAAAGACACCTTTCATGAAGATCAAATCTCCCATCCCCGAAAATAGTTTTATCCCCGCTTTTATCATGCCCACGGGCAACCCGCCAGGCAAATCTATTCAACTTTCCTCGCCTTTCCGTCGGCGGCCATGCCGCCCGCCGGGCGCTGCGCGCGGGCGCTCGCCGACGATCAGAAACACCGGGTTCATCCCCTTCCACACCCTTGCCCGCCCCGCTTGCGCGGTTTTGGCAACGGTCAGGGAGAGGGTTTCCAGCTCGCTAAAACCCAGCTCCGCCAGGGTTTCCACGGAAACGGCCAACGTTTCAACAGTTACGGCGTTGACCACCAGGCGCCCCCCTGCCTTTAATTTTTCCGCGGCCGCGCTTAAGATCTCTTTTAAGCGCCCGCCGCTGCCCCCGACAACGATGCGGTCGGCCAAAGGCAGCTCCGCCAGGGCCGCGGGGGCTTCCCCGGAAACGACCCGCAGGTTGCTTACCCCGAACCGCCTGGCGTTGCCGGCAATGAGCTCCGCCGCCCGCCCGTTTTTTTCCACAGCGTAGACCATCCCTTCCCCCGCCAGAAGGGCGGCCTCCACGGCAATGGAGCCCGTTCCGGACCCAATGTCGTAAACGACGCTGTCGCTTTTTAAACGGGCCTTGCAGAGCGTCAGGCAGCGCACTTCTTCCCTGGTCATCGGTACGCAGTTTTTGGCAAACCAGTCATCGGGAATGCCGGGCGTAACGTATCCCCATTTTTTACCCGTCAACAATCAACACCACACAGTTTTTAAACTCCTCCCGACTCGCCGCCATTTCTTCCAGACCGGCGGCGACCACCCTTTCTTCCGGGTAGGACAGGTTCTCGCCGACCACCATTTTTTTCCCGCGGACGCCGCGTTGAACGAGATAAGCCGCTATTTTCGGCGGCGGGAAATTCCTGTCCGTCAAAAGGGCCACTTTCGTTCCTCCCCGCACTGCCGGCAGGACCCTTTCCGCCATGACCCGCGCGGGCTCTTCTCTCCCGTGCAAACTTAAAATCACCGCCTCCTGCCAGGTCATCCCGGCCCGGGCAAAGGCCAGCTGCACGGAACTTAAGCCCGGGATTACCTCCAGTTCTTCCGGGCGGAAATGTTTTAACAGAAAGTCCAGCAGGCTGTACAGCCCCGGGTCGCCGCTCACCAGCACGGCGATCTTTTTCTCCCTGTTTTCCTTGAGAAAAGCAACCACCCGGCGCAGGTCGGCATCAATCCCGATTTCTTTTTTTTGCCAGCGGCGGCAAAGCTGAAGCGCCCTTCTCCCGCCCACCAGTATTTCGGCCTCCTGCAGCGCCTTTTGCGCTGCGGGCAAGAGATAATCCTCCCCGCCCGGGCCGACGCCGATCACTTTGATCCTTTCCATCTCCATCCCAACGACTCCCCGATTCTCTTGGCCCTTTCATCCAGGCCCAGAATTTCCCCTGCGGAAGAGGCGAGCGCCGCGCCCACCACCAGGCTTCCCCGCACGTACGCCATGGCGCGCCTGCTAGCCTCACCGGCGATCCGGTCAAAAAGAAAATCCAGCCGGTGTTTTTTAATTACCCGCACCGCCTCTTCGGAAGTGGCGCTGTGCCAGAGCTGGGCAATTACCCCGCGCTGGGCCCCCGCCAGGGCGGCTTGGGCGGCGAGCGTCTCCCGCCTGGCGTCGGCCACCCGGTTGTGGGTGTGAAAAACGCCGGCCGCCACCTTGATCAGTTTCCCCTGATGGCCGAACAGCATAGCTCTTTGCACGCCCAGCCGCACGCACTCCTCCAGCATAAAGCCGACGAAATTGCCCATCTGGACCACCGCCTCCGCCGGCAGGGCGTACTTTTCCACGGCCCACCTGGCCGAGCGCCGGCCGGGCGTCAAAACCACCTCCCGGTAGCCCAGGGCTAAGGCCTGGGCGATCTGGGGAACGAGCGAGGCCTTAAAAGCCTCTTCGGACATGGGCTCGACAATGCCGGTGGTGCCCAGGATGGATATGCCGCCCACGATCCCCAGCCGCGGGTTTAAGGTTTTTGCCGCCACCGCTTCGCCGCCCGGCACCCAGATGGTTATTTCCACCCCGCAGCCGGCGGGGAGGACCTTCTCTACCTCGGCCGTGATGATTTGCCGGGGAACGGGGTTAATGGCCGGCTCGCCCGGGGCAACGGCCAGCCCCGGCCTGGTCGCCACGCCCACGCCCGGGCCGCCCCTGATCCGCACCCCCGCACCCGCCCTTCTTGCCGTAGCGCAGATGGCCAGCCCGTTGGTCACGTCCGGGTCGTCTCCGGCGTCCTTGATCACGCAGCAGCGGGCACAATCCGCCCCCGTTTCCCGGTCGTGAAGCTTTAAACGCAGGGGGAGGCCGGCGGGGGTAAAAACCGCCACTTCCTCGGGACAGCTTTTTTGAAAAAGCAGCAGGGCGGCCCCTTTCGCTGCCGCCGCCGCGCATATGCCGGTCGTGTAGCCCCGGCGCAGCTTTTTGCCGTTGACGATCACCGGCGCAAGCAAAGGATTGCACGCTTCCTGCGGCGGAGCCTGCCCCCCGCTTAAGGCAGATCCTTGCTCCATTAATGTTTCCTTTCTTTTTCTTTTCTTGTTTTTTCTTTTTCTTTTCTCTTTCTCTCTGTTTCTTTCTTTCTTTCTTCTTTTCTGGATTTGGCTTTTTTCTTTTTTTTCTTTTTTACTTCCCACCGTTAACCTTTGGCCAGCGACCTTTTATACCGCCGGCAGCTTTCCACAAAGCTGCGCGCCAGGTCCGGGCGGGCGGCAAAGTGCAGGTGCAGGTAGGAAGCCAGCAGGCTGCCCCGGACAATCCCTTCCTGCTCATCCCGAACGTTTTTTGCGCCCGACAACCGGTAGGCGCGGCGCACATCCGGCGGAACGTCCTCCAGCACCGACCAGCGAAACTGGTGGCCCCGGAGAACCTCCCCTTTTTTTGCCAGGATATTATCCGTCAACACCTCCGCCGTCAGGTACCCTAAAGCCGCCAGCTTTTTCTGCATGCAGGCCCGGCCCGGAACAAGGCCGGCCAGCAGATAATGGTTGCCGGCAAAATCGGTAATCCCCCCGGACAGGTACATCAGTCCGCCGCACTCGGCGTAAATGGGCATTCCCCGGTGAAAGGCGGCCGTGATGCTCGCGAGCATCGTCCGGTTGCCCGCCAGCGGCTCCAAAAACATTTCCGGAAAGCCGCCGCCGATGTATAGGCCGTGGGCGTCTTCGGGAAGGGCACGGTCGGCCAACGGGCTGAAAGGGACCAGTTCCGCCCCGTACGCGCTCAAAAGATCCAGGGCGTCCTGGTAATAAAAGTTGAAGGCCCGGTCCCTCGCCACCGCAATGTTCACATCCCTTTTTTGTTCCCCGGGAAAAATTGACTGTTTCGGATCATCCAGGGGAGGCGCCGACCTGGCCACCTCCAGAATTCCTTCCAGGTCCACCGTGCGGGCCAAAGCCCCCGCCAGCCTGTCCAAAAAAGGCGCCAGCCCACTCTTTTCGGCAGTGGGAACCAGCCCCAGGTGGCGCTCGGGCATCTGAAAGGCCGCGCTTTTTTCCAGGTACCCCAACGCCCTTACGCCAACCGCCCCTTCGACGGCTTCCTTGAGCAGCCGGTAGTGGCTTTCGCTGCCGGCCCGGTTAAAAACAACGCCGCCAAAAGTAAGTTGGGGATCAAATTTCTGATACCCCAGCACCAGCGCCGCTGCGCTGGCGGCCATGCCCTTCGCGTCCACCGCCAGAACCACAGGCGCCCGCAGGCAGCGGGCCAGCTGGGCCGTGCTGCCCGTGCACCCGTCGGCCCCGAACCCGTCGTACAGCCCCATCACGCCCTCAACTATGGCGATGTCGGCCCCCCTGGCTGCCCTCACAAACAGCTCCCGTACGGTAGCTTCATCCAGCATCCAGCCGTCCAGGTTCCGGGAAATATTTCCGGTCGCGGCGGTGTGGTAACCGGGATCGATATAGTCCGGCCCCGCCTTAAACCCCTGCACCCGGCAGCCTTTTTTAGCCAGGGCGGCCATCAGGCCGGTGGCGATGGTGGTTTTCCCCACGCCGCTCTGGACACCGGCAATTACCACGCGGGGTATCGTAACCAAAGGATCGCCTCGCTTTCCGCCTGCTCTTTTGAATTTCTATTTAACTTTGCGCAGCTCAGCCCCCCGCGCCCCCCTCTCCCCAATGAGCGCCAGCAGTTCCTCCTTGCTGCGCGGGGGGCGCCTCCCGGCCACCCAGCCCTTGCACTGCAGCTCCTCGTAAACCTCCGCCACCCAGGGCTTTTCCAGCTCCGCCGCGGCCAATAGACGAGGGTCGCTCAAGACCGCCTCCGGCGGGCCCTCCCCGATAAGCGCCCCGTCTTTTAAAAGAAAAACGTAATCCGCCCAGGAATAGGCCAGATCCACGTCATGGGTAGAAAAAACTATGGTCGTGCCCGAAGCGTTTAAGCCAGCGAACAGATCCATGATTTGCTTCCCCCGCCGCGTATCCAGCCAGGCGGTGGGCTCGTCGCAGATCAGCACGCGGGGGCGCATGGCTAAAATATCGGCGATGGCCACCCGCTTTTTCTGGCCGTAGCTTAAAAAATGGGTGGGCCGGTCTTTTAAGTCGAGGACCTGGGCCGCGCTAAGGGCGGCCAGAACGCGCTCTTTGACTTCTGGTGCGGGCAGCCCCAGGTTTAAGGGGCCGAAGGAGACCTCCTGCCAGACGCTGGCGGAGAAAAGCTGGGTTTCCGGGTCCTGAAAGACGATCCCGACGTTTTTGCGCAGCTCCAAAAGAGAGGCGTGGTCGTAGCGCACCTCCCGGCCGGCAAAGTAAACCTTCCCCCGCTCGGGCCGAAAGAGGCCGTTAAAGTGCAAAAAGAGGGTGGTTTTCCCGGCGCCGTTGGGTCCTAAAAAGGCGGTCTTTTGGCCTTCGGCCACGGCCAGGGTGACGTTTTTTAGGGCCGGGGTGCCGTCGGGGTAGCGAAAGCTCACTTCTTTTGCTTCCAGAATGGGCTTACCGGGCAAAGGGCCCCGCCCCCTTTTCCGCGCAGTAGCCGGCAGCGAGCAGCGTAAGCCCCGCCAAAATGCTCAAAAGAAGATTTCTTGGGGAAAAGCGGCAGGGCTCGTCAAGGACGTTTAACTCCCCCGTGTAGCACCGGGCCGAAAGGGTGAGAAAAAGCAGCTGGGAGTGGCGGTAGGACTTGGCAAACAGGTTTGCGGCCAGCTGGCCCAGGGAAAAATAAGCGGTTTTAAGCGTGGCGTACCCCCCGCGGGAGGACTGGGAGAGATAGATCTTTTCGGCCGTTTCCAAAAGGACGAAAATAAACCGGTAGACGAGCGCCATCAGTTCCACGAACAAGGGGGGGAGTCTTAGTTTTCTGAGCAGGGCGAAGATTTCCACCGCCGGGGTGGTCAAAACAAGAAAATACAGGCAAGAAACTGCGCCTAAAGACTTTAAAAAGAGGTCCAGCGCGGTGGCAAGGCCCGCGGCGGTAAAGCCCAGCACGCAGCCGCCCAGCTTTACCCCCGCTAAAAACAGGCTGGCGTCTTTGGAAAAAGAAAGGGCCACCGTGAAAACACCGGCCAGCAAGAAAGAGGCGGGGACGAGCAGGAGCTTAAGGTAAAACAAGGCCGGGATTTTTGCCCGCAGAACGGCGGAAGCGGCCATGAAGAGGACGACCAAAAGGGAAGCCAGGCGCGAAGACAAGGCCAGGCAGGCGATTAGCATCGCCAGGGCAAAGGCGAGCTTTTCCGCCGGGTGGACGCAGCGCAGTTTGTTGGTGTAGGCGTAGCGATCGATCTTAAGCAAGCCTTTTTTCGTCCCTTCTTGCGGCATAAAAGGCGCCGCAATAAGCGTAACGAGAACTGCTTAGGCCGGTAAAAACGGCGTCGCAATTTAAGCTCTTCGCCTTGAAGGAAGAGCAGGTGAGGGAAGTCAAGTCTCACCTGGCGTTCGTGAAAGCGCGCTTGGCGATGCTCCGTTTGGACGAACGCCAGGTTTCGTGGATCTAAAGCAAAGGTTGCAGCCACACTATAAAAAACTTTTGTTAAGAACCTCGCGCCGTGTCTTTTTTTGCTTTCCAAAAGCCCAGGAAATAGCCGATGAACCCCGCCCCCAGGGCCGCCTGCAGGGCGAAAAGAAGGCTTTCGATTTCACCGCTGGGTGGCTCCCAGAAAGAGTCCAGCCAGGGCTCGTAGCCGGGTTGGACCTGGGTGATCACCTCTTCGGCCTGCCCGTCGGCCCCGGCAAATTCGGCGCCTTGTTTTAGCCCCAGGGGGGCGACGGCCAGCAAAAGGGCCAAAAAGAGAAGGATTACGTTTTTCGTGCGCACCGCCTAAGCCCCCTTTTAAGAAATTTTGCCGCCAGGAAGCACCAGGAGTTCTTCTAACTCCCGCCTGCTGTGGACAGTGAGAAGATTAAAGATCACCACGGTCAGCAGTCCTTCGCTGACGGCCAGGGGAATCTGGGTGAGAGCGAAGATGGACGCGAACTTTAAAAAAGAGAGGGCCATTCCCCCTGCCGGGTCGGGAAAGGCCAGGGCCAGCTGCAAAGAAGTAACCAGGTAAGTGAAGAGATCCCCGAGTGCCGCGGCAAGAAAAACTCCCAGCCAAAAAGGGAGTTTTAGTTTTAAGGCGAACCTGTAGACAGCATAAGCGACCAAAGGCCCGGCTACGGCCATGGAAAAGGTGTTTGCGCCCAGGGTGCTTAAGCCCCCGTGGGCCAAAAGCAGGGCCTGAAAGATCAGGACGATTGAGCCCAGCACGCTCATGGCCGCCGGGCCGAAAAGCACCGCCCCTAAGCCCACCCCCGTGGGGTGGGAGCAGCTGCCGGTTACAGAGGGGAGCTTTAAGGCGGAGAGCACAAAAGCAAAGGCTCCCGCCAGCCCCAGGAGCATTTTTAGTTCGGGATGGTGCTTTACCTTTTTGCCGATGGAGAGGATGCCGGCAATGAAAAAGGGGAGGGTGAGCACGCCCCAAAATACGCACCAGCCTAGGGGCAGAAAGCCTTCTGCAATGTGCATGGCCAAGGCCGGCCGGGGAAAGGAAAAGAGGACAAACCCAGCCAAGGCGCTCAGGATAAGCTTTTTGCGCCGCATACATCTCACCTCGCGAAACTAAACTGAAGGTCAAAGACCAATCCTACAGAAAAAATCCGCTGGCTTTTACCCGCTAAAGAGCACCTTAAAACTTAAAAAGGGTAAACAAAAACCCCTGCCACCTGGTGACAGAGGTTTCTTTTCATCTCACCTCCCCTATCGACCGTAGGCGGAAGAGTGAAACAAAAACGGGCAGGTTTCCTGGCTCATGGCTCCTCGCCTTCCCCGCGCCTTCCCAGAGCTACACCCGGCGCCGCGCATCTTTTTCGCCTTCAGGCTTTTTCGAAAGCGCGCCGGGACCCCTCCAGTGGCTTGCTGCGGGCGGCTCCCCATTTACAGTGGCGGGACCGCGTCAGATTT
>DYES01000058.1 GCA_020725585.1 Desulfovirgula sp. | reverse complement strand
TGACGATTAAGAGTCGCCTGCTCTACCAGTTGAGCTAACGGTCCGTGGTCGGGATGGGGGGATTTGAACCCCCGTCCTCTTGCTCCCAAGGCAAGCGCGCTTACCAAGCTGCGCCACATCCCGTTACCCTGGGAGTCCTTGAAAATGCTTTTCCAATGTGGTTCTCGATGAACACCAGCTTTAGTATAGCATACGGGCTAGCCTTTTGCAACCTCTTGAGCGAAGATTTCTTTTTGCCTAAAATTTTTCTTTTCCGCTCTGGATTTGTCAGGCGATGGATATCTTTCAGCCGCAGCGGGCCGCGGCCTTTTTAAAATACAGGGCGCCCACCGGGCAGGCGTTCACGCATTCCCCGCAGCCGGTGCACCTGGACTCGGCAAGTGGGGCGTTTTCAAAGGTGGTTACGCGGCGCTCGAAGCCCCGGTAGGCAAAGCCCAGCACCCCTAAACCGGTACAGTCGCGGCAGACCCGCACGCAGCGGCCGCAGAGCACGCACTTTTTAGGATCGTAGCCAATTAAAGGGTGGCTTTCGTCGACAGGCAGGTTTTTAATGAAATCTGGCAGGCGCGTGTTTTTTAATTTTAGTTTTCGCTCCCGGGCGATTTGCTGCAGGGCGCAGGCGCGGTTTTTGGGGCACCGGGCGCAGTCCAGGCGGTGGGTGGAAAGGAGCAGCTCAAAAGCCGTCTTCACCAGCCTGTCGACCCGCAGGCTGCGCGTGCGCACGGCCATTCCTTCCCGTACGGTTTCCGTGCAGGCGGTCACCGGGCGGGCGTGTCCCTCTATTTCCACGAAGCAGAGCCGGCAGGAGGCGGCGGGCTCGTGCGCTTCCCGGATGGCGCAAAGGTGCGGGATGTAAATACCGTTGTCCAGCGCCGCCCACAACAGTTTTTCCCCTTCGTTGGCCGTTACGGTTTTTCCGTCTATGGTGATGGTCACTTTGCTCATTTTTTATTTTCTCTCCCTTTCCATTTCGGCCAGCATATCCACCGGCGATAGTTTGATCACCGCCTTGTACTGCGGCGGGCAGGCATCCAGGCAGCTCTTGCACTTGACGCATTTCTCCTGGTTGATCACTTTGATCCTGTTTTCGTTTGTGTAAATCGCTTCCACCGGACAGCCGCCCACGCAGGCGTCGCAGGAGCGCTCGCACTTTTCCGGCAGGATGTAGTAGGTGATCAGCTCCTGGCACATGAGTGCCGGGCAGCGGCGCTCTTTGATGTGGGCTTCGTATTCATCGCGGAAGTAACGGATGGTGCTGAGCACCGGGTTGGGGGCGGTTTTGCCCAGCCCGCAGAGCGAGCCGGCCTTGATGTCTTCCGCCAGCTCCAGGAGCAGGTCGAGGTCTTCGGGGCGGCCCTTTCCCCGGGTGATGTTTTCCAGAATGGCAAGCATGTGCTTTGTGCCCAGCCGGCAGAAAGTGCACTTTCCGCAGGATTCCTTCTGGGTGAAGTCTAAAAAGAAGCGGGCGATTTCCACCATGCAGTCGTCTTCGTCCAGGACCACCATGCCTCCGGAGCCCATCATGGCTCCCGCTTCGCTTAAGGAGTCAAAATCGATGGGCATCTCCAGGGCGCTCTCCGGCAGGCAGCCGCCGGAAGGCCCCCCGATCTGCACCGCTTTAAAACTTTTGCCGCCGGGAATTCCGCTCCCCACATCGAAGATCACCTGGCGCAAGGTGGTGCCCATGGGTACTTCGGCCAGGCCGGTGTTCACTATTTTGCCGGCCAGTGCAAACACGGCGGTGCCGGGGCTGCCCGGCGTTCCGATGTTTTTGAACCACTGCGCTCCCTTGTTTATGATCGGTGCGATGTAAGCAAGGGTTTTTACGTTGTTGATTACTGTAGGCTGCCCGTTCAGCCCGGACTCCGCGGGAAAAGGCGGCCGGTGGCGGGGAATGCCCGGTTTTCCTTCCATGGAGGCAATCAAGGCGGTTTCCTCCCCGCAGACGAAGGCCCCGGAGCCCTGGAAGATCTCGATCTCCAGGCTGAATTCGCTGCCCAGGATGTTGGCCCCCAGCAGCCCCCTTTCCCTGGCCTGTCCCAAAGCAGTTTTCAGCCTTTCCACCGCCAGGGGGTATTCGGCCCGGACGTAGAAGTATCCTTTATGTGCTCCCACGGCATAGGCGGCGATCAACAGCCCCTCGAGCACCAGGTGAGGGTTTGATTCAAGGATCGTGCGGTCCATAAAGGCGCCCGGGTCGCCTTCGTCGGCGTTGCAGATGACGTATTTCTGGCCGCCGGGGGACTGGCGGCAGCTTTCCCACTTGCGGCCGGTGAGAAAGCCGGCGCCCCCGCGCCCGCGCAGCCCGGAGTCTTTAATTTCGGCGATGATTTTTTCCGGCTTCCTTTGCAGCGCCTGCGCCAGGGCGGCGTATCCGCCGTGGGCGATGTAATGGTCGATTTCTTCCGGATTGATCAGGCCGCAGTATTCCATAATGATCTTTTTTTCGTACTGCGCCCGGGGGAAATCGGCGAAAGCAGGAATGAAATCGTTGGGCTCAAGGGCCGCCAGGGCAAATTCCAGGCAGGGGTCGTCGTTCACGAGGAAGTCTTCGACCAGCCTTTTGGCAATGCCCTCCGTCACGTACCCGTAGCAAATGGGAGGAAATCCGGGCTTGGAGATGATCGCCAGGGGCTCGGCGTAGCAGTGCCCCAGGCAACCGACCTCTAATACGTGGGCGGCCAAATTCTGGCGGGAAATCTCGCTCTTAAACGCGTTGAGCACTTCTAGGGCGCCGGCGGCCCTGCCGCAGGTGGCCGTGCCCACCAGCACCGCCGGTTTTTCAAGCAGGGCTTTCCAGCGGGCGACGGCCCGTTCTTTCAACTCCCGGAAATTTTTTTCGACGGCGGGCGCCTTCACCGGTCTGCACCTTCTTCTTTGTCTTTTTGCTTTTCCATTTGATAGGCGTGCAGGATGCCGTCTACCCTGGTGGGGGTCATTTTCGGGTGGACCTGGTCGTTGATCAAAGTCACCGGGGCCATGGTGCAGCAGCCCACGCAGGCCACCCGCTCCAGGCTGAATTCCCTGTCTTTGGTGGTTTCGCCTACCTTGATGCCAAGGCGCCTTTCCCAGCAGTCCAGGATGATGTGGCCGCCCTTCATGTGGCAGGCGGTACCCAGACATACTTTCACCTGCTGCTTGCCGGGAGGGTGAAGGCGGAACTGGTTGTAAAAAGTGACGATGCCGAAAACGTCAACTTCCGGAATATTCAACTGACTGGCTACTTCCCGCATGGCCGCCTCCGGTACGTAGCCCAGGCTTTCTTGGATTTGCTGCAAGATGGGGATCAGGCTGGAGCTCCCGTTGGCGTTAATGCGCAGAATCTCCCTCGTCTTCTCCCTGATCAGTTTCTCTTCGTTATCTGTTTCTGTTAAATTCATGTCTACCTCTCCCTTTTCCACCCGGGTTTCCCAAAAGCCGGTTATGAACAATGGGAAGATAATAAACAGGTTCGTAGATAGCATAACGCAAACGAGGCCGGCGGTCAAGGCCGGGAAAAAAAGAGGCCCAGCTTTTCGCTGGACGGGGAGAGATAAAACTCACCAAAGCGGAGCAGTCATAGTTTATCCAGGATCGCGGCCCAAATATACAACTTTCCCGCCGTTGCACAAAAAATTTCTTTGCCAGGCATGTTCGCGATTACTTAAGGTTATGATATACTTTAAGTTAAAGAAAGGGAGGTTTTGCCTGTGAAGGATGCGATCAGAAGGCTGGCGCTGGCCGGCATCGGCGTATTCTCACTGACCCGGGAAAAGGCGGAACAGGTGGTGAAAGAACTGGTCGAAAAAGGGCAGGTGAGCGCCGAGGAAGCCAGGGGCGTATTTCGCGACCTGGTGGAAAAAGGGGAGCAGGAAAGAGCGGCTTTAGCGCAGACCATCCGAAACGAAATCAACCGGTTGCGCGAAGAAGTCGGGTTTGTTACCAGGCAGGACTGGCGGGCTTTAGAAGAAAGAATCCGCCGTTTAGAAGCGCAGCTGGGACAGGCCGGGCAGGCTGCGCCGCCTGCCGGGCAGCAGCAGGGAGAAGGGCAGTGAGCAAAGCGGCTTAAGGCGTTCTTTGTTTGGTTTAGGAAAAAAAGTCGGCAAAGCCGATTTTTTTCTTGTGTTCGAAAAAATTTTTTTCAGGGAAGGATTTTTTATTTGCTGTGTCGAACTCCATCTATAAAAGTGAAAGAGTTTTTGAGCAGGATTTTTCTCTTTAGCGGCGAAAAAATCAATGAGGTGGGAAAATGAAGCTGGCCGTTTCCGGCAAGGGCGGAGTGGGCAAGACCACCATCGCCGCCGCTTTGGTGAAGTCTTTTGCCCGCACGCACCGGCTGGTTTACGCCATCGACGGGGACCCGGACGCCTGCCTGGCGGCGGCGCTCGGCATTCCTGAGAGCGCGGCCTGGCAGATCAAGCCGGTTGTGGCAATGAAGGAATTGATTCGCGCCAGAAGCGGCAGCGGCGCTTTTTACGTGCTGAACCCGAAGGTGGACGACGTTTTGGAGGATTATGCGTACCGCCTGGGCAACATCCGGTTTTTACGCATGGGGGAGGTAAAAAAGGGAGGTTCCGAATGTTACTGCCGGGAGAATTCATTTTTGCACGCCCTCGTTTCCGCGCTGCTTTTAGACCAGAATGAAGTGGTCGTCATGGATATGGGAGCGGGAATTGAGCACCTCACCCGCGGCACCGCCAGAGGGGTAGACCTTATGCTGGTGGTGGTGGAGCCCGGCCGGAACAGCGTGAACACCGCCCGCCACGTCAAGCAAATGTCTGCCGACCTGGGGATTAAAAAAATAAAGGTCATCGGCAATAAAATCCGCACGGAGAAGGAAAGAGAATTTATCGCCAACAATTTTAAACCCGACGAGGTGTTGGGGTTTATTCAATTTGACGACAGCATTTGGGAGAGCGCCATGGAGCCGACGGCGGATATTGGGGGAGAGTTGCTGGCTGACGTAGAAAGAATTAAGCTGAAGATTTTAAGCGAGGAAGGTGGTGGAGAGAGGGAGAGGGGAGTTCTCTAAAGACGGCCAAAGCTGCTGCCGGCAAAAGAGCAGGTCGCCGCTAGGATGGCTGGCGACGGCGCACTAATTAATTGATCGTTAATTAACCAGGCAGTCAGCAGCTAAAAGATTGGCCATATTTTATGCCTTTTTTAAAATTTAACCAAGGAGGTTAAAGTAATGCCAAGGTTCAGGGACACAGAACTTACCTGCCGGCCCACGGAAAAGGCGCCGCGGGTAAAAAACCCCAAGGATATTAAGCGTTCGGTAGATCCGGCCGTGCTGGAAATGATCGATTTCGCCAGGGAGCAGGGCGTCGTCACCGCGTTTGACCGCCTGCTCGCCCAGCAGCCGCAGTGCCAGTTCGGCTACCGGGGGATTTGCTGCCGCTTCTGCATGATGGGCCCCTGCCGGATTAAGGCCGACGAAGGTCCGGCCAGCCGGGGGATTTGCGGCGCCAACGTGTGGACCATCGTCGCCCGCAGCGTGGGGTTGATGATTTTAACCGGCTGCGCTTCCCACGCCCAGCACGCCAACCACATTGCCCACGTTTTTCACCTGGTGGCCGAAGGGCACGCCCCCGATTACGCCATTAAAGACCCGGAAAAGTTAATCCGGA
>DYES01000057.1 GCA_020725585.1 Desulfovirgula sp. | reverse complement strand
TTGCCGCGTCCGGCAAAATAAAGAGGGTATCCTTTATACGCTCAATTATGGTCAATGCACTGCCGCGGCCATCGATCCCATTGAAAAGAAACCTCTTTACCACTTTTTCCCAGGCGCCTCGATCTATTCCCTGGGTACGCTGGGCTGCAACCTGCATTGCGGCTTCTGCCAGAACTGGGAGATTGCCCACGGTGATCCTAAAACATTTCCCCTCACACCTACAGAAGCGGTCGAAAAGGCCCTTTTGTACAGGAACGACAGGTATTTAAATGTGGGCATTGCCTATACTTATTCCGAACCCTTTATGTGGTACGAGTTTGTTTATGACACCGCCCGGCTGGCCAGGGAAAAGGGGCTCAAAAATGTCCTGGTGACCAATGGCTACGTGAACGAGGAGCCTTTAAAAGAGCTCCTGCCGTACGTAGATGCGCTAAACATTGACGTCAAGGGCTTCCGTGATGATTATTACCGCCAGACCTGCGCGGGAAGGCTGGAGCCCGTCAAGCGCACGGTGGAGATAAGTTACCGCTGCTGCCACGTGGAGTTGACCACTCTGCTCGTTCCTGGCTTAAATGACTCCCCGGAAGAAATTACCCGGCTGGTTGACTGGGTGGCCGGCCTGGACCCGGAAATTCCTTTGCATTTTTCCCGTTATTTTCCCCATTATAAAATGGACCTGCCTCCTACGCCTTTAGAGACGCTGCGCCGGGCGGCCCAAGCGGCCCGGAAAAAGCTGCGTTACGTTTATGTAGGCAACGCTCCGCAATTGGAAATGGAGGATACCTTTTGTCCGCAGTGCGGCCTTAAGGTTATCGACCGCTGCGCTTACACGGTAAAAATATCCGGCCTGGAAGGAAATCGCTGCCGCCGGTGCGGCTACGCCATCCGCCTGGTGCTCTAAAGGAGGCTGGCCGGTCTGACAGCGGCGCAAGGCGGACCGCCTATGGAAAGACAGGCAGGGCAATTTGTTTCGGTTATTTTTGGGAGGTCTGGAGTGAGCCAAAACGTGGAGCCTGTTTTTGCGCTGGATATCGGCACGCGCACCGTGATCGGCATTGTGGCCGCCAAAGAAGAGGAAAAATTACGCATCCTCGCGCAGGAGGTTGTGGAGCACGCCGGCCGTGCCATGTACGACGGGCAAATTCACGACATCCCGCAGGTGGCGGCGGCAGTGCAAAGAGTGAAGAACGGCCTCGAGGAAAAACTGGGCAAGAAGCTGGAAAAAGCGGCCATTGCCGCTGCCGGGCGCGCCTTGTCCACCGCCCGCGTTACTGTCGAGCAGAAGGTAGACGATGTGGAAATAGACGAAAATACGGTGCGCAGCCTGGAACTGATCGCCGTGCGGAAAGCTCAGGAGCAGCTGGCCCAGGAAGCCCAGCTTAAGGATCGTTATTACTACGTGGGGCACAGCGTGGTCACTTATTTTTTAGACGGCTTTCCCATTTCTAACCTCGTCGGGCACCGCGCAAGGGTGATTGGCGCGGAGGCGCTGGCCACTTTTCTGCCTGTTTCCGTGGTGGATAGCCTCTTTTCTGTGCTCTCGCGGGTGCGCCTGCAACCGTTAAATTTGACCTTAGAGCCGATTGCCGCGGCAGACGCGGCCATCCCCGAAGGTGTCCGGTTGCTGAACCTGGCCCTGGTGGATATCGGGGCGGGCACCTCGGATATCGCCATTACCAGGGAAGGGAGCGTAGTGGCCTACGGGATGGTTCCTTTGGCTGGCGATGAGTTAAGCGAGGCCATCGCGGAAAGCTGCCTGGTTGATTTCGGCACGGCCGAACAGATCAAGCGGCAAATGAATCAGGCGGAAGAAATTACCTACAGGGATATCCTGGGCAATCAGGAATCAATCACCCGCGCCGACTTGCTGGAGCTCCTCGACCCCACTTTAAACCGGCTTGCGGAAGAAATTGCCGCCGCCGTTTTAAATTTGAACGGCGGCCGGCCTCCCAAATCCGTTTTTTGCATCGGCGGAGGCGCGCAGGTACCCACTTTAACCGATCGGATAGCCAATAAACTAAAAATCAGTCCGCAGCGGGTGGGCTTGAAAAACAGGGCGGCGCTCAAAAATTTGCTTCCTCCAAAAGATGACCAGGCGGCCGGCCCGGAAGGAATAACGGTGGTGGGAATTGCCACCACGGCGCTGAAAAATGCCGGCCACACCTTTATTGATGTAAAAATCAACGAAAAAGAAGCTAAAGTTTTTAACTTTCCGGGCCTTCGGGTGTCCCACGTCATGAGCCACATAGATTTTACCCCCCGCCACTTGATTGCCCAAAACGGCAGGGATTTAAGGTTTTTCTTAAACGGGCGGCCGGAGGTTGTTTGGGGGGAGCTGGCCAGACCGGCGATGATCTTGCTTAACGGCAAGCGGGCCAGCCTGCAGACGCCGGTTCAAAACGGGGACGAGATAATTTTTCTCCCCGCCCAAGACGGCCGGGACGCCAGGGCCTATGTAAAAGATTATTTAGTTCCGGAAATGGCCATCAACATAACCTTGAACGAACAAAAAGTGAGCTTAAAACCGGTCTGCCTGCTGAACGATCTGCCGGTCGGGCCGGAAGCGGAAATTAAGAGCGACGATCACCTGGTCATTAACGCCCGCCATACCGTAGAAAAATTGGCCCGGCTGCAGGGGCTTGATTTAAGCCGGGCGCAAATACTGGTCAACGGGCAAAAGGTTTCTGGACAGTACGTATTAAAAGAAGGGGACCATGTGGAGATAAAGTCTGTCCCTGCTGAAGATGTAGAAGGCAGGGAAGAAAATTTGGCCGGGGAAGCGCCACGACCGGAGGGAGGCAGCGAGGGTGAACCCCAGGAGCGGAACGGGCAAGCTCGGGACAAAGAAAAAAGAGGCGGGATCAGGATAAAGGTCAACGGCAAGGAAGTGACTCTAAAGGACTGCTTGACCCCCATCTTTGTGGACGCCTTCAATTTTGTGGAAATCAATCCGGACGGCTGTTCGGGACGCCTGGTCTTAAGGTTGAACGGCCGGCCGGCAAGCTATACAGATCCTTTGCAGGATGGTGACGAAGTTGAAATAGGATTGGCTAAAGGTTGACTTATTGACACGTGTGCAGATCTGGAGTAACCTAGTGAATGACGCCAGGGGCGAACAGAGGAGGGAGCAGTTATGCTTAAAAGGACGACCTTGCTTGTTCTTGTGGGATTGCTGAGCGCAGTGCTGGCTTTGCTGGTCGCAGCCTGCTCCCCTAGGGCGGCGCAGCAGTCGTCCGAGCGGCCGGCCGGGGTCAGGCTGGGGATGTTGCCGATTATCGACAACCTGCCTTTCTGGGTAGCCCAGGAAAAGGGCTACTTTCAGGCCGCGGGCCTGGATGTGGAGCTGATTCCTTTTTTCAGCGCAGTCGAGAGAGATAGCGCCTTGACGGCCCGGAAGATTGACGGGGCGGTAGGCGATCTCCTGGCCGTGGCGGCTTTGAATGATGCCGGCACGCCGGTAAAAGCGATTAGCGTGGTCATGGGAGCCAGGCCCGGAGAGAGCCGGTTCGCCGTTTTGTCGGCGCCGGGTTCCGGCATCCGGAAGCCGGAACAGTTAAGAAACGTAGAGATCGCCGTCTCTTTAAATTCCATCATCGAGTACACCACGGACAAGCTGCTGCAACAGGAGGGGCTAAAACCCGCCGAGATAAAAAAGGTTTCCATCCCGAAGGTGCCCCTTCGCTTGGAGGCTCTCTTGACGGGTAAAGTAAAAGCGGCCACTCTCCCCGACCCGCTGGCCACCCTGGCGGTAATTAAAGGGGCGCACGTCGTGGCCGATACTTCCAAATACAACGTGGCGCAAACTGTCCTTATGGTTCATCAGGAGATTCTGGAAAAAAATCTCCCGGCGGTGCAGAAATTAATTGACGCGTACGCGCGGGCCGTAGCCGATCTAAAGACCAATCCGGACGGCTTTCATCATCTTTTAGCCCAGAAGGCAAATGTGCCGGAAGAGGTGTTGGCCAGCCAAGAACATCGTCTGCCCGTGAATTTTTCGGCTCCGCAGCTGCCGACCAGAAAAAATGTGCAGGATGTGCTGGACTGGATGAAGGAGCGCAACCTGCTGAAGAAACCGCTTCAGTACGCGGATCTGGTCGACGAGCGCGTGCTCGCGGGGAGGTAGGAGCAAGAACAGCAAGAAATGAAAGATTTAATGCGGATTTAATGCAAACTTAAAGGTGGTTGTATGTCCAGATCAGGAGCAGCGGTAAGTGTTCACCGCTTATCCTTTTTTTATACAAATAACGGCCGGCGGGTAGAGGCGTTAAGGGAAGTTTCTTTTTCCGTCCCCGGCGGCGGAATATATGCCGTGATTGGCCCATCAGGATGCGGCAAATCTACGCTTTTGTACATCCTGGCAGGTTTGCTCGCCCCCAGCGCAGGGGAAGTTTTAGTCAACGGCGAGCCCCCTCTTCCGGGGCGCCGGGCAACGTCTTTAATCTTGCAGGATTACGGGCTTTTGCCCTGGAAAACGGTCTGGGACAACGTTGTTTTAGGGCTGGCGATCAGGCGGCTGCCGGCCGGCGAGGTTCGCGCCGCCGGGGAAAAAGTACTGAAGGAGATGGGCCTATGGGAGCTGCGCAAGCGCTACCCTGCGGAACTAAGCGGCGGGCAACGCCAGCGGGTGGCCATCGCCCGCGCCCTGGCCACCGAACCGGATTTATTGCTCATGGACGAGCCCTTTTCCTCGCTGGACGCCCTGACCAGGGAGGCCTTTCAGGATATCCTGCGGAATATTGTCCAGGGGGGGAGTTTAACCGTTTTACTGGTGACCCACAATATTGAAGAAGCGGCCTACCTGGGGCGCCGGATCATTGTGTTCACCCCTCATCCCGGTTGTGTTTATAAAATTTTTGAGAATCCGCAGGCCGGTTTGCCCGGCTACCGAAAAACCGCCGGGTTTTTCCGGCTGTGCACGGAATTGCGGGGGGCCCTGGAGCATGGGCGTGACCAAATATGATTTTGAGCGCTTTTTTGATCAGGCTGGCGTCAATTTTAGGTGTATTGTTGGTCTGGCACCTGCTGGCGGTTCTTCTGCGCAGCGCGGCCCTGCCGACGCCGGGGGAGGCGATGCTTGCTTTTGGCCAGCAAGTCCCGGCGGAGTTATGGAAACACTTTTTGATCAGCGCCTGGCGCGTGCTGGCGAGCGTTTTTATTTCCCTGCTCCTGGGCGCCCCGCTGGGCCTCTGGCTGGGGGCGGAAGAAAAACTTGACCGCTTTTTTGCTCCTTTGATTTATCTGCTCTACCCCCTTCCCAAGATCGTATTTTTGCCGGTGGTGATGATTTTACTCGGGTTAGGTGATCTGTCCAAGATTTTTTTAATTACCCTGGTGGTTTTTTTTCAAATCCTGGTAACTACAAGGGATGCTGCGCGCAACGTCAGCCACGCTAAGATCCTCGCGGTGGT
Source organism: Desulfovirgula sp. (assembly GCA_020725585.1). Classification (GTDB taxonomy): domain Bacteria; phylum Bacillota; class Desulfotomaculia; order Desulfotomaculales; family Nap2-2B; genus JAIMBK01. The sequence goes on along the minus strand of DYES01000057.1, from coordinate 12,557 downwards.
ATCTTTGGGGGCGGGGAGGTTGGATATTTACCGCCACGTTATTTGGCCGGCGATTATTCCGGAAATATTTACCGCCCTGCGGATCGGCTCCGGTACGGCCATTGCGGTCTTATTTTTTGCCGAGTCGTTTGCCAGCAGCGAAGGGCTGGGCTACTACATAATGGACGCCTGGACGCGTTCCGCCTACCAGGAAATGTTTGCGGGCATCATTGCGATGGGCCTTTTAGGCTATTTGCTTTATGCAGGTTTGGATGCGTTGGATAAAAAGATATGTCCTTGGAAGAAGCTGTAGGGGAGGACAAAGGGTACAAAGAGAGAGGAGCATCAAAAGCAGGAAATAAAAAAGAGACAGAGAAAAAAGGAGAATTAATTATTTGCAGGATTAAGTTTTTTAAGCATTTGTTAAATTTTGGAGAACTCCTAAGGAGGGGAGGTAAATATGTTCGGAGGACAGCCCAGAAAAGTGGCGATCATCGGCGGTCCAGGGACGGGGAAAACCACTCTGATTAAACAGCTGGATGTGGATTACAGTATGGCCGGTTACGTGACGGATGTGGCCCTGGAATTTGCCCGCAGCTACATAGTCAGGTACGGGATTCCGACATCTATTTTTGAGCAGTTTTTGCTCTATGAAGGCCAGAAGCAGCGGGAAGAGGAATTAAGGCACTGCGACATTATTTTTTGTGACAACGCGACTATTTTAAATTACGTTTACGGGCTGATGTGCTGCGATTTCAAGAACCCCAAGGAAGTGTACGCGCTGATGAAATTGTACGAATGGGCGATGAAAGATTTGCCCGGCTACGATATTTTTTACGTTCCCCGGGAATTTCCCCTGGAAAAGGACGGGGTGCGCTATCAGGATGAAGATTTTGCCGTAGTTGTGGACACGAAGATTAAAAACTTTTTAGATATCATGAATGTGCCATATACTATAGTGAGAGGAGATTTGCCCACCAGGGTAAGGATAGTTAAAGAGAAGCTGGGTTTTGTTGAGAAGAGAAGAAGATTGGTTTGCCAGATCGAGCCGGCCGGTCAAGAGTAAGGAAGCCTTTGCTGTAGAATACCACGGAAGCGGATGAATATTAGGTTGTCCGTTGGGGCAAGCATTCAAGCATATTTGGTGAGAGTTCGTTATGGAACAGTTTAAATTAGAAATAACTGAGATGGCTCACCGCGGGGAAGCGATGGGCAGGCTGAACGGGAAGGTCGTTTTTGTGCCCCAGGCCATTCCCGGGGAAGTGGTCGTCGCTAAACCCCGCCTGGAAAAAAAAGATTATATGGTGGCGGAGATTGTGGAGGTTCTCCAGCCTTCTCCGTATAGAATTGAGGGCGCCTGCGAGGTTTTTGGCCGCTGCGGGGGCTGCAGCTGGCAGCACATAGAATACCCATACCAGCTGGAGCTAAAAAAGCAGGTGGTGGAAAACCAGCTCCGGCACGTCGGCAAAATAGATAACCCCGTCGTTCGGCCGGTCATTCCTTCCGAACAGCAGTGGCATTACCGCAACCGTGCTGATTTTTCCGTGAACAGGGAGGGTTACCTGGGTTTTCGGATGCGGGGAACGCATAAATTCGTTCCGGTGCAGAGCTGCCGCCTCATGCACCCCCGGATCAATGTCCTGCTTTCCACGCTGCATGGAAAATGCGCGCGCAATACTTCCAGGAAGACGCATAACATCTGTATTCGTTACGGGGTAAAAACCGGCGAGTTTTTAATCCAGCCCTTCCTGGATCTGCCGGAAATGCCCACTGGACAGCCGTTCTACAGGGAAAAACTTTTTGCCCATCTCTTTGTTATTTCGGCGGCTTCCTTTTTCCAGGTAAATACACTACAGGCGGAGCAGTTAATTACCGTGGTGGAAAATTACCTTCAGCCCAGAGGAGAAGAATTGCTGGTGGACGCTTACGCCGGGGTGGGAACGTTTGCCAAGGCGCTGGCAGGAAAAGTCCGCCAGGTAATCGCCGTCGAAGAGGCGAAATCGGCGGTCAAGGACGCTGCAGTAAACCTTCAGGAGTTTAAAAACGTGCGGTACTACAAAGAAAAGACGGAGGACTTCCTGGGGAAGATAACAGAAAAGGTGGATGTAGTCATCCTCGATCCCCCTCGCGCCGGGTGTTTCCGCCCGGCACTCGAAGCCCTGGTGAGGCTTGCGCCCGAAAAGGTGATTTACGTTTCCTGCGATCCCGCTACCCTGGCCAGGGATTTGGGCTACCTGTGCAGCCACGGCTTTACGCTTTTAGAAGTGCAGCCGGTGGACATGTTTCCGCAGACTTACCACGTGGAATGCGTAGCGTCAATACATTTGTCCAAATGATGGGAGCCGGCAAGCCGCCTACAACGGGAAAGCTACCCGGAAAGCGACTGAAGAAAGGGGAAAATAGCATGAAGAAAAACCTGGGGGCAAAAACTTTAGTTTACCCCACACCCGTTTTTGTTATCGGGACCTATGACCATGAAGGCAAGCCGAACGTGATGACAGCAGCGTGGGGTGGAATATGCTGCTCATCGCCACCATGTGTGGCAGTTGCATTGCGGAAAGCCGCGTACACTTATGGGAACATTATGGCCAGGAAGGCTTTCACATTAAATATTCCATCCGAAAAATATGCCAGGGAAGCAGACTATTTTGGGATAGTTTCCGGCCGCAAGGAAGATAAGTTCGCCAAATCTGGGCTTACACCGGTAAAAAGTGAGCTTGTTGATGCTCCGTATGTAAAAGAATTTCCTTTAAATTTGGAGTGTAAAGTAATCCATGTAGTGGAGATTGGCCTGCACACGCAGTTTATCGGTGAAATTATCAATGTTAAGATTGATGAATCTTTGCTGGTGGGAGATGATCGGCCAATCATAGAGAAATTAAAACCCATGCTTTATGCCCCTGATAGCACTGCTTACTATGGTGTAGGGGAATATATTGGCCGGGCCTTTTCTATAGGCAAGATATAAGGGGTAAGATATAAGGCAAGGCGGTAGGTATGCGTAAAGAAAGGGGGGATAAGCCCCCTTATGCTTTGAGCACCTTGCTCAAAAAATATTGTGTTTATAAATGCGAAAATAAATTTTTTTATAAACATTAGTTTGAAATTTGTTGCCCAGCTGTGTTTGACACCTTCCTAAACAGGGATACGGGTGTTATTGAGGCAATGTTCCACAAGGCGAAGAAGCGGGTGGACATCGGCGGGATTATTGAGATCCAAAGATTAAGATCGAAAGGTTTTTTTGAACTGTTCTAAGGTCATGAGTACGGGCCTGGGTTTGCTTCCCTCAAATTTGCCCACGATCCCCCTTTGCTCCATGATGTCCACGAGCCGGGCGGCCCTAGCGTAGCCGATGTGGAAGCGCCTTTGCAAAAGGGAGATGGAAGCGCACCCCTTTTCAATGAAAAGCTGGACGGCCTGGGGCAGCAGCTCATCATCTTCTTCTTCGCTGAGCGTACCATGGTTTTCCGGGATCTCCATTTCCGCCACTTCCTGATCGTAAACCGGTTTGGCCTGTTCCTTTAAAAAAGCCACCAGGACTTCCACTTCTTTGTCGGAAAGAAAGGCCCCCTGAATTCTTACCGGTTTGGGCGCTCCAACGGGAAAGAAAAGCATGTCCCCCTTACCCAGCAACTTTTCGGCTCCACCGAGGTCTAAAATGGTGCGCGAGTCCATTTGCGAGGAAACGGCGAAGGAGATCCGGGAAGGAATGTTTGCCTTGATCAGGCCGGTGATGATGTCTACGGAAGGGCGCTGGGTGGCCACTACCAGGTGCAGCCCGGCGGCCCTGGCCATTTGGGCGAGGCGGCAGATGGAATCCTCCACTTCGGCGGGAGCAATCATCATTAAATCGGCCAGCTCGTCGATGATGATGACAATGAAAGGCAGCGGTCCGTCGCTCGCGCTCTGTTCTTCGGCTTTCTCCGGGCTCTCCACAGGGTTTGCCCTGTTGGGGTCTTTGTATAGCTCGTTGTATCGCGCAATGTCCTTTACGCCGGCGGCGGCAAATAACTCGTAGCGCTTCTCCATTTCTTTAACCGCCCAATGCAAGATACCGGCTGCTTTTTTCGGGCTGGTGACCACCGGCGTGATTAAATGGGGAATGCCGTTATAGGTGATTAATTCCACCATTTTGGGGTCAATTAAGATGAATTTGACCTCTTCTGGCGTGGCCTTGAACAAGATGCTGGCCACGATTGTATTGATGCAGACGCTTTTGCCCGAACCCGTGGCTCCGGCCACTAAAAGGTGGGGCATTTGGGCGAGGTCGGCTACAACGGGCGTACCGGCGATATCTTTTCCCAAAGCGACCGTCAGCCGGGAAGCGGATCCTTTGAATTCTTTGCTTTCCAGCAGCTCCCGCAAGGGCACCGGCGATATTTTCCTGTTCGGCACCTCGATGCCGATGGCCGCCCGGCCCGGGATAGGCGCTTCTATCCGCACCTGCGAGGCGGCCATAGCCAGGGCAAGGTCGTCGGCCAGGCCTACAATACGGCTCACTTTCACCCCTGCCGGCGGCTGGATTTCGTAGCGGGTGATGGCCGGCCCCACGGTCACCTGGGTGACGCGCGCATGGATGCCGAAGCTGGCTAAGGTTTCTTGCAGGATGTTGATTTTCTCGTTAATTTCCCGGTCGGTCACTCCTTGCTCCTTGCCTTTTACAGGGGACAACAAGGCTGTCGGGGGGAGCTGATAAGATTTGTTCCCCCTGGCGGCCAAAAAAACCACGTTCTGATCCCTTTTTTTTAATTCCTCCTGCTTTCTTGGGGGGGGAATGTCCTTTCCCCTGTCTTCTTCATGTTCTGTTTGTTGGTGGGTCTTTTTAATAATTACTTTTTTTCCGGCATCATCTGCTTTTTCTTCTTTTACCTCTTCAAAGAGAAAGTTGGAAAGGCCGTGCATTACTTTTTGTCCCGTGCAGGAAAGCCGCGTCCCCAAAACCATCCCTAACTGCGCCAGGGAGAGGCCTGTCAAAAGGATAACGGCTACGAGCATTAAGGAAGTGAGAATAATGTAACTGCCCACCAGACCGAAATATTTGAGCATTAGGTAACTGCTTAAAGCTCCCAGGAGTCCTCCGCCCTGGCCCTGCTTTCCGGCAGAAAAAGTTTCCGGCAGGGGAACCGGAAGATGCAAGAAAGTTAAAAGTAAAATTAACATCAGGAAAAGGCCGTAAAGCTGCGGGGTAATTTTTATGTTCTCGCGCAGCCTGATCATTTTCCAGCCGATAAAAATAAAAGCCAGCGGTAATAAGTACCGGCCTTGACCGGCAATCACCAGAAGGAGCCAGTTAAAAAGTTGTCCGGCCGTTCCTACGGAAGGAGTAAACAGACTGGCCAGCCCTAAAAGCGCCAGCGTAATCATGGCAATGCCGGCAATTTCAAATTTCAGTTCCTGGCGTGGGGGTTTCGCCACGGATGCCTTCCTCCCCTCTCACAAAACGACAAATAACTTTTTTTCTCATCAAGCTTACCATAAAGTGGGCAAGCAGGCAAGTCCGGCCAGGTCAAAAAGCTTCGAGAAGGCCAGGTAAAAAAAGCTGGAGAGGAATGGCAGGGGTTTATAAAGGGCGTTTCTGTGTGCTTTTTCCGGGGCTTTTCCGGGGAAGGAGGCCGGCCTTTTTACCTCCGTACCAGATGCCAGCGGTGGCGACGACCAGAAGAATTGCACTGACCAGCTGGGCTGCGCGCAGCGGTCCCAGCATCAGGCTGTCGGTGCGCAGTTCTTCGATGAAGAACCGCCCTGCTGAATACAGGCCCAGGTAAAGAAGGGCCACTTCCCCCGAAAAGCGCCGGCGCGGCCAGAACCACGTTAAAAAGCCGAACACCGCCAGATTCCAGAGCGATTCGTAAAGAAAAGTGGGGTGGTAGTATTGTCCCTCGATGAACATCTGGCGCTGAATAAAGCCGGGAAAGTGAGCGATAAACTCGGGGGTTACCGGGCCGCCGTGTGCTTCCTGGTTGATAAAATTTCCCCAGCGGCCGATGGCCTGGCCCAGGATCAGGCTGGGCGCGACGATGTCCGCTAATAACCAGACAGGCAGTTTGTAGCGCCGGGCGTACCAGATCCCCGCCAGGGTGCCGCCGATCAGGCCGCCGTGAATGGCCAGCCCGCCGTGCCAGACGGCAAAAATTTCCCAAAAGTTATCCCGGTAGCTGGCCCACTCAAAGGCCACGTAATAAAAGCGGGCGCCGATAATGGCGGCAGGGATCACCACGATCATGAGATTTAAGATGTGATTGGGGTCCAGTTGGTTTTGCGCGGACCGCCGGCAGGCCAGGGCAATCCCGATTAAAAAGGCCGTTGCCATGATCAGGCCGTACCACCTGATGGCCAGCGGTCCAAGATGAACGGCTACTGGATCAATCATTGCTTGCTCCTTGCTTTCTTTTTAGTTTTCTTAAAGCTTACTTCTTAAAACTTACTTCTTGGGCGATCCGTCTTTTTCCTCCTTGTCCTGCAGAAAATCCAACAAAATGTGAAGAGGCGCGGAGCGCGCCTCTTCGTTCATTGTGGGTGGAGGACGAATGGAAGATGGATGGAAAATGTATGGCAGGTAAAAATTTAATGAAAACGAACTTTGCCGGGAAGCAGCCGTTCCAGTACAGGCAGGTGTCGTTTTAAATCGTAGCGGCGGTCGTCAATGAAAAAGCTTTTTAACGCGCCCGTGTTGGTTTCGATGGTGAGCCGGGGCATCATGAAGAGGTTGCCTTTTTTTAAGCTCACCTGCTTGATTTGGGAATAAGGTAGCGCGTAGTTTGCCTGGTTAGCCGCAAGAATGGCTTCCGGGGCCAGTTTTTGCAAATTGTCCCGTTTGCGATCGGCGGCGTCCCCGCGCAGCAAAAATGTAGTGTAAGTTTCACCCACGAAGGCGAAGATAACCCGTTGGTCGGTAAAAAAGATCTCCCAAAATTCATGGGTGGTGATCCCCCATTTAAACCAGCGGGTAAAGTGTTCCCGGACTGCTTCCGGACCGCTTTGCGCTTTTTCTTCCGGGTCGGCCGGAAAAGGAGTTTTTTCCAGTAGGCTGCTTTTCATGGGCAAGCATCTCCTCGCTGATCCTAAGAAATTAATGTTTGAGTTGCCCTTCATCAGGCTTCCAACACTTCTTTGATGTCCTGGTCCAGGTCGCTGTCGTCATCGTGTTTCTTTTGGATCATAGAAATCGCCAGGTAGACGATGATCGCCAGCATGACGGCCACAGCGCCTACCACCGCACCGTTGGGCAGCTTGTAAACATTATATTTAGCCATGATTTCTAAAGCGAAGTTGGCCACCAGGCCGATGATAATCGCCGCGATGGCGGCTGTGGCCGTGCCGCGCTTCCAGTTGAGCCCGATGACCACGACCGGAACCACCGCCGCGGCAAAAGTCCCCCATCCGAAAACGCCCAGCAGGGCCACCAGGGTCTTCATGTAAAGGGCGAAGAAGGTGGAGACGACGACCAACCCGAGGGTGGCGAGGCGGGCCCAGAAGACTTCGTTTTCGACCTTTTTCCCGAACGCCTGGGGAATATCTCTTACCAGGGCGGCTGCGCCCAGGTTGAGGAAGGAATTTCCGGTGGACATTATCGCTGCCATCAGCCCGGCCAGGACGATGCCGGCCAGCACTTCCGGCGTGTACTCCATGAGGAAGGTAGTGGCAGTCAGGTCCGGGTTGGCCAAAGGAGCGTGCTTGCCGGATTCTACCAAAGAGCGCATGGTCAACCCCAGGCTCATCCATAAGAGGGCGCATAACGCGTAGGCGACCGCGGAAACAAAGCCGCCCCATTTCAAGCGGTAGATGTCTCTGGTCATGTAGAGCTTCGTCGCCATGTGCGGCTGCCCGGCGTTGCCGATGGCGAAGAGGAAGTACCAGGTGAGGGCGGTCATGATGGGCATACCCCCCCAGGGCCCCATTAATTTCGGGTCGGCCAGGGCGACGTTATGCGAGATGTTCGTCATTCCTCCGCCGACGTTCATACACCACAAGAATACACCCACGGAGGCAAAGATCATGATCACGCCCTGGAAAAAGTCGGTGTAGACTCCCGCCAGGATGCCGCCCATCATGGTGTAGATGGTTAAGATGGCTAGGCCGATCAGCGCCCCGGTAACCAGGTCGATGCCGAAAATGGTTTGCATGACCACGCCCATGGCCTGCACCTGGGTTCCCAGGTAGCCCAGAACGCCGAAAAGAAGGGCGACGGCCATCCAGAAGCGGGCCCCGTTGCTGCGGTAGCGGGCGGCGACGGCGTCCGGCAGGGAAAGCACGTTTCTTACTTCGGCCATCAGGCGCATGCGCTTGGCCAGCAAAAACCACGCCATGGGAAATGCAACCGCCTGGGCAAAAGTAATCCACAATGAACTGGTGCCGAACTTGTAGGTGAGCCCCGGCCCTCCGACAAACCCAAAACCGCTCATGATCGCCGAGAAGGCGGCGATGGAGACAACCCACAAACCGATGGTCTGCCCGGTGATAAAGTAGTCGGCGGCTGTTTTCGTGCGGCCGTACGACCACACGCCGATGCCCAGGCAGACTAACAGATAAAGAATGGCGATGGATAAAGTTACCGGCGTGTTAAAAATTGGCACTCCCGACATTGCGAATCACCCTTTCTTATCCTTTTAAACCGATAGATTCCTTTTCTTTTCGCTTCCACGAATGAGCCTCCAGCCGGTTAAGATCCTCTGCTTTAATGATCCACTTGTCAAAGATCAGAGCGTAGGCTACGCCCAAGAGCAAGGGGAGAAGCCAGATGCCGTAAACCAGCACCGCCGTAGCCGGGGGAAAGCCTAGAAAGTAGGATTTGGGCATTCCCGTTGGATTCGCCTTATAAAGAATAATTAAAAGGTAAAATAAGATGACGTAACCTATCCCCATAACCCACAGGATCGGTGCTGCCGGACCTAGCTTCCCCTTTCTTTCGGCGCCCATCGCCACGTAAACCACAAAGAAGAGGATCATGAGAAGCGGGAAAACCGCCCACCAGTTAAGCCAGATGCACAAAAGCATGCCCAGCGAAGCTGCCAGCAACAATTCTCCGCTGTATTTAACCATTTAGCTCTTCCCTCCTTGATTTTTAATAATCGCCACTTGTGAAGCCGCTTTTTAATTAACCTCTTTTTGCTGATCTCCCGGTACGGATCACCCCCTTCGTTTTTTTTCAGGTTGAATTCTATCTTCATTAACCTTTAAGGAAACTATGCTCTTAACTGCTTCTTGATTTCCTTTCCATTTCCAGCTTTCTCAACTCCCCCCGCTTCACCTTGCCGGTCACCGTCATAGGCAATTCCCGCACGAATTCGATGGCGCGCGGGTATTCGTGCGCCGCCAGCCGGCTTTTCACGAAATTTTTGATTTCCTCGGCCAGGGCAAAAGAAGGCTCGTATCCTTCGTTTAAGACAATAAAGGCCTTGACTATGCTTCCCCTGATTTCGTCGGGGCTGCCGACGACGGCCGAAAGGGCCACGGCGGGGTGTTTGAGCAGGCAATCTTCCACTTCGGAAGGGCCGATGCGGTAGCCGGCGCTAGTGATTACATCGTCTTTGCGGCCGCTGAACCAGAAGTAACCGTCTTTGTCGTAGGAGCCTGTATCCCCCGTTAGCATCCAGTCGCCGGCAAATTTTTCCCTGGTTGCCTCTTCGTTTTGCCAGTACCCCAGGAACATTACCGGGTCGCCTTTTTTGACGGCGATTTCGCCCGCTTCGCCTGGCGGGAGAGGGCTGCCTTTTTCGTCCACGACGTTTAAAATGTGGCCGGGGATCGGCCGGCCCATGGATCCGGGTTTGACGGGCATAATGGCTGCGCAGTTGCCGATTAACAGGTTGGCCTCCGTTTGCCCGTAAAACTCGTTGATTTCCAGCCCCAGCTCGGCCCGCCCCCAGTTCAGGACTTCTTCTCCGAGCGGCTCCCCGCCGCTGGCCACGGTGCGCAGCCGGAGGTCGTATTTTTCTTTGATCCCTTTAATGGAGCGCAGCATTTTTAAGGCCGTCGGGGGCATGAAGACGTTCCGGATGCCGTGCCTGGCGATCAGGTCGAGGGCTTTTTCGGGATCGAACTTTTTTGCCCGGAAAGCCACTACGGGCACTCCGTGATGCAGGCTGGGGAATAAGACGTCCATCAGCCCCCCGATCCAGGCCCAGTCGGCGGGTGTCCAGAAAAGGTCGCCAGGCTGCGGGAAGAAATTGTGCGGCAGTTCCACGCCCGGCAGATGGCCCAAAAGCACCCGGTGAGCGTGCAGGGCTCCCTTGGGCGGCCCGGTGGTCCCAGAAGTATAAATGATTAAAGCGGGGTCGTCTGCGGCGGTGGCCACCGGCGTAAAACGGTCGGAGGCCCGGGATATTTCTTCTTCGTAAGCAAGCACGTCCTTGTCCAGGGAAGCCGGCTTGGTTACGCAGATGGCGGCTTGCAGGGCCGGCAGGCCCGGTTTGATTTCTAAAATTTTTTCCACGTGTTCGGCGTCAACCATAACCACCTTCGCACCGCTGTTTTTTAAGCGGTATTCCAGCGCCTCCGGGCCAAATAAGGTAAACAGCGGGATGTTGATCAGGCCCAGTTTAAAGCCGGCCAGGTGGGCGATTAAGGTTTCCGGCTGCTGCGAGAGAACAATTCCCAGTCGGTCCCCTCTGGTCATGCCCAGGTGCGCCAAAAGGTTGGCCAGTCTGTTGGATGCTTTTTTTAAATCGCCGAAAGTGTATTTTTTTATTTCCCCTGCGCTGTCTTCGTAAATGAGGGCCAGCTTTTTCTCGTCCCGGGCGGCGTGCCGGTCGCAGGTATCCACGGCGATGTTGTACTTGGCCGGGATCGACCACTGAAAAGTGCGGTAAATCTCTTCGTAGCTTTTGGACACGGCTGTTTCTCCTTTTCTGACAATTTAAATTTGAACCCAGCCGCCGTCAATTGTATAGCCCTGGGCGGTGATTGAGCTGGCGGCGGCGGAGCATAAAAACAGGGCCAGGTAGCCGACTTCTTCTGGCTGGAGCAGTCTTTTTTGGGGGACGGGACGCAGGATAATTTCCTCCAAAACCCGTTCCGGCGGGAGATTATGGCTGGCGGCCAGGTCCTTAAGCTGGTTGCGCACCAGCGGCGTGTCTACGTATCCCGGACAGATGGCGTTGACGGTAATGCCAAAGCCGGCCGTTTCCAGGGCAGTTACCCTGGTTAAACCCAGGATGCCGTGTTTGGCGGAGACATAGCCAGCCTTGTAAGCGGAAGCTATTTTGGCGTGGACGGATGCAATATTGACGATCCTCCCGAAGCCTCTTTTTTTCATCCCCGGAACCACGGCCTGGCACAAGAGAAAGGGAGCGACCAGCATTACTTCCAGCAACCGCCGGAAAATTTCCGGGGGGAATTCTTCCAGCGGCGACACATGCTGGAATCCGGCGTTGTTCACGAGGATATCAATGGGCGTTTCTTTCACCTGGTTGATCAGATCTACACTGGTAATATCCCCGGGAAAAGGCCTTCCTTTGATCTGGCGGGCTGCTTCCTGGGCCAGTTCCGGGGAAATGTCGTTGACCAGAACCTGGGCGCCGTTTTCGGCCAGGACTTTCGCCACCCCGTATCCGATTCCTGAACCCGCCCCGGTAACGAGAGCCGTTTTCCCGGTGAGATCGACTCTTAAATTGACTTTGACGGCATCCGTTTGCATGATCTTTACCCCCTTGAGGAGATTTAGACACAACTCTTTTAATATTCAATTAATTAATTCATGCAATAATTGTGCCAGCTTTTCAATAAAGGTTTGGGGGGCTGGACATTCCGGAAATCCGGAATAGTTTCTTCCGGCCGGGAAATAAAAAAGTTGAACTTTAGAGTCTTTAAGGTTTTCCGGAAGATCGGAATGATTCCGGAAATCCGGAACGCATCTTGTACCGGGCCAGCTTTTCATAGAGGGTGGTTTTGCTGATCCGCAATATTTTTGCCGCCGCCAGCCGATCGCCCCCGGTAAGCTCCAGGGCGCGCAAAAGCATCAGTCTTTCTATTTTTTCGACGGCTTCCTTGAGAGGGAGAAGGGTTTCTTGAGCCGGGGCAAGTTCCAAATCCTGCCGCAAATAAAAGGGCAGGTGGTTGACGGTGATTACGTCGTCTTCAGCAAGGTTCAAGATTCGTTCCAAGACGTTTTCCAGTTCGCGAACGTTCCCCGGCCAGGAGTGCCTCATCAGGCATTTCAGCGCGTCTTCGTCTACTTTTTTTGTGGTGCAGCCCAGCCGGTTGGTGAGCTTGGCCAGCAGGCTGTCCACCAGGGGGGGAATGTCCTCCAACCTTTCCCGCAGGGGCGGGATGTCCATGACGACCACGTTTAAGCGGTAAAACAGATCTTTGCGGAAGAGTCCTTCCTGGACCATTTCTTCCAGGTTCCTGTTGGTGGCGGCGATGACCCGCACGTTTACCTTGACCGGCTGGCTGTCGCCGAGCCTTTCAATTTCTCTTTCCTGGAGGACCCTTAAAAGCTTGGCCTGCATATTTACCGGGAGGTCCCCAATTTCGTCCAGGAAGATCGTACCTCCGTCTGCCAGCTCGAATTTGCCCATTTTTCCGCCTTTCCGGGCGCCGGTAAAGGCGCCTTCCCGGTCGCCGAACAGTTCTGACTC
>DYES01000056.1 GCA_020725585.1 Desulfovirgula sp. | reverse complement strand
TTTGTCCAGTTTCACCCCACCGTCTTAAGTCTGCCGGGGGCGCCTCGTTTTCTTATTTCGGAAGCCGTCCGGGGGGAAGGCGGCATCCTGCGCAATTCCCGGGGCGAGCGCTTCATGCCCCGCTATCACGAGCTGGCGGAATTGGCCCCGCGGGATGTGGTGGTGCGGGCGGTTTTAATGGAAATGGCCGAAACAGGCGCAAAGGAAGTATTTCTAGACGTTTCTCACCTTCCGCCGGAAAAGATCCAGCAGCGTTTCCCCACGATCACCCGCACGTGTCGGGAGCTGGGGCTGGACATCAGCAAAGACCCCATCCCGGTGACGCCGGCGGCCCATTACATGATGGGCGGAGTCAAAACCGGCCTAAACGGCGAAACCAGTATTTACGGACTTTATGCCTGCGGTGAGGTAGCCTGCCAGGGGGTGCACGGGGCTAACCGGCTGGCCAGTAACTCGCTTCTCGATGGGCTTGTCTTTGGGAAGAGGATCGTGGAGCATTCCCGCCTTTGTTGCCTTCGGCGCAGGGTGCTCCGGCAGGAATTCACGGCCGACCGCCTGGGCGCGCCTTTGGCCTTTGATCACGAGCAGTTACGCCGGTCGATTCAGTCGGTGATGAATGAATACGTAGGCCCGGTGCGCGTCGAAGAAGGCTTGAAAAAAGCGGTAGCGTTTTTTGAAGAATGGGCCGCTCTCTTGGAGCCCGCGGCGAGCAGGAATTGGGAGGAAATGGAGGTGCGCAATATGTGTGCGGTGGGTGAGTTAATGGCTCACGCTGCCCTGTTGCGCACGGAGAGCCGCGGGGGCCACTACCGGCTGGATTATCCCACATCTGTGCAGAGGTGGCAAAAGCATATTATTTTTAAGCGCTAGCGAGCGGGGTCAAGGGACAACGGGGAATCGAGCCGCTTTCCGGCCGGCCCGTAGCTTAATGGAAATACGCTATTTTTCAGGGAGAGTTTTTGGCAATGTTTCCAAACATCAGCGCCGTTTACGAATTAATCGACCTTGCCTTAAAAGAAGACGTCGGCTCAGGGGACGTCACCACCAACAGCATTGTCCCTGCCGATCATACGGTTACCGGCCTGATCATTGCCCGGGAAGAGGGCATTGTGGCCGGCTTGCCCGTTGCCGAAGCCGTTTTTCGCCGCCTGGACCCCGGCCTTTGTTTTTCTTTCCTGGCGCAGGACGGCGAGCAGGCAGAAGACGGCCGGCCGCTGGCCAGAATAGAAGGGAATGCCCGCGCCGTTCTAACCGGTGAAAGGCTGGCCCTCAATTTTTTGCAGCGCCTTTCCGGAATAGCCACTTATGTCAACCGCCTCGCTCGTTTAATTGCGGGGTGCAAGGCGAAGATCGTGGACACCCGGAAAACCGCGCCGGGTTTGCGGGTTTTTGAAAAATACGCAGTGCGTGTAGGCGGGGGCGGCAATCATCGCTTTGGCCTTTATGACGCCGTGTTGATCAAGGACAACCACCTCAAGGTGGCCGGCAGCATCACCCGCGCCGTGCAGCTGGCGCGCGCGCAAGTTCCTTTTACCATGAAAATCGAAGTGGAAGTGGAGAATTTAGATCAGGTGCAAGAAGCCCTCGCTGCGGGAGCAGATATCATCATGCTGGATAACATGGATCCGGCAGTCATGCGCGAGGCTGTAAATATAGTGGCCGGGCGCGCCTTGTTGGAGGCTTCCGGGAGGATTACGGAAACAAATATCCTGGCTGTCGCGGAAGCGGGGGTTGACTTTATCTCGGTCGGAGCCCTCACCCACTCGGCGCGCGCGCTGGACATCAGCCTGGAGTTAATGTAACTTGGAATGCCATTTGAATACAATTTAATGTAATTCATGTAGTTCCGGTAATCCAAATCAGTCCGGGAGGACTGAAATGAGGAAAGTAGCGCCTTTCCTGTGTGGATTTATAATCGTAAGTTTGTTTTTTATTTACGCAAAGCGGTTGGAGAACAGACTTCCCCAGGCCTGCTCCACAACCCTTCCCGCCCACCAATTCAGGGCGCCCCAAACCAGTTTTCCTTTTCATGTCGATCTCAAGACCGCCCTGGTTTTTCAGGGTAACCGGGCCGACTCGCACGTCCTGGCCGCCTACCAGCAGATTTTGGCGGAAGAAGGATTTGCTTACGAACTTGTCCCTGCCGCCGCACTTTTAAATTACAGCGCCAAAAAATTAAAAGAACGTTATGTGGCGCTGATTCTTCCGGAGGAAATCAACCAAAACATACCTCCCCCGGTGGTTCACCTGCTGGAAAGATACGTTTTGGACGCGGGCGGAAAAATACTTTTGGGCGCCGATGCGGGGGCTATTGACGGTGAAGGCGCCCGGCGGGCGCAAGGGTTGTTTGCGGCCCTGGCGGGCCTGCAGTACGGGTGGCCTAAGGCAGGCGGCGAAGTAAAAGAACCCGCCGGAAACCGGTACGAAGGCACTCTCCTCATTCCCGAAGGGTCCCCTCTGCGCAAGTATTTTGACCCCGTCCTTTTTGACCGTGACGCGTTGAAAGTGTTTGATTGTCCTCCCGTAAAAGATGCCTATTTCCCTATCGCGAACGCGGGCGCCAATGTTTTGGCTTATACCGACCGCCAGCCCCCGGAGAACGCCTGTGTTTTGCAGAAAAACTATGCCGGGGGCGGCGTGGTTTTGTCCGTCAACGGCTCGCCGGGCGCGTTGAAAGCCCGGGAGAACGTTGACTTCGTTTTGCGCCCGCTGCTGAAATACTTTCTTTTAGAGCTGGTGGGCCAGCCGCGTTTGGTGGCTTCTCCGGGCGGCACGGCCGGGCTGGTACTGGCGGTGCACGTTTGTTCCGGAGCTTATTTTCGAGATCTCGACCGCATTTTAGCCTGGAAACTGTTCTCCCAAGAGATTCCTTTTTCATTTTTCGTAACGGCCGGACCAGACAACGACCGGCCTGGCGATAAAAGAGGAGTGGATGTTTGCAACCCCAAAAAAGGACGCCGTTACGTTGAGGCGCTGAGCCGGTACGGCAGCGTCGGTGCGCACGGGGGCTGGCATCATAATTACTGGGCGTATCACTATAATGAGTTAAGCGCGGAGGAAAAGAAAGAGTATATCGACTGGAATTACCAGGCCCTGCAGGAGGTGACGGGGCGGCCGGTGACAGACTACGCCGCTCCCGGCGGTCGCCACGATCCCGAAATAAATGATTTTTTGGCCGCGTGGGGGACGAAGGCAGTCTCCGCCCCGCTCGCTTTTCATTCTCCTCCTACGCGCGCCTGGTTTAACGGGCGGCAGGAAAAGCGGTTCTGGCTGTTCGGCTACACCGGCACCACTTACGGCACCGCTTTTGAAAACATGCTGGCCGGCGGGCGCAAGCCCGAACAGATTGTTGCGGATATTTGTAAATTAATCGACGCACTGGTAGAAAAACGGGAAATCCGCCTGCTTTATTTTCACCCGGTTTCCATCGCCAGACATCCCCAAATGTGGAGGGCCATTCAAAGTTATATTCTTCAGCAGGTTGAAGAAGGTAATTTATCTGTGCGGACAATGAGCGATTTCGCCGGTTTTCTCGCCCGCCACGAAAAAGTGCGTTTTTCCATTCGCAAAAATGAGCGTGGCTATTTGGTTGCGGCTTCCTGCCCGGATTCGCTTAAAGAAATGACTTTCGCGCTGCCCCTGGAACAGAATACCCGCCTGAAAAATGCGGCGGGATTGAAAATAAAGGAAAAAAACGGCTGGACTTACGTAACCATTCTCAAGGACACCAGGCAGGTAAAATTACAGCTATCCGCGACAAAGACCGGCGCTTAAATTTCCGGAACAAAACTGCCTGGACTTGTTCATAAACGCAAATATCCATAACAAAGCGTTTGAAGCGACGCTGAATAAACAGCAGGTGAGATTACTTTACGCCAGGAAGGGTGAAGTTAGGGAGTTGGCGCAGCGTTTTTATTATTGCCCGAAGTGCGGGGGAAAACTTGCCTACCGGCCGCAAAGAGGGACTCTACGCCTCACCTGCGTTGATTGCGCGTACATTTTTTACGAAAACCCGGTGGTCGGCGTGGCGGCAATCGTGTTGGACGAGCAAGGCCGTGTCCTTTTGGGGCGGCGCGCTGCCAGCTACCGGGGTTTGTGGTGCGTTCCCTGCGGTTACGTGGAATACGACGAAGACGTCTACGCCGCTGCGGTGCGCGAATTTAAGGAGGAAACTAATCTGGACATCGTCATAGAGGACGTTTTTACGGTGCAGTCCAATTTCCATAACCGGGAGGCGCACACGGTAGGCATCTGGTTTCTCGCGCGCGTGGTGGGCGGCACACCCAGGGCCGGGGACGACCTGGAGGAAATTGCCTTTTTTGACCTGCAAAACCTGCCGCCGCTGGCTTTTCCTACCGATCAAAAGGTGTTGGGTATGCTCGCCCACAAATTAAGAAATCAATCTCAAGATAACTGCCGGGAGAAATAAATAAAAAAGAAGTTGATAGACAAGAGGGGAGAAAAGAAAAAAGGCCGGGCGAACCGCCCGGCGCCCGGCTTACCCTCAGCTACTGCCGCAGCCTTCCTCCTCGCAGCAGCTGCATCCCTGAATTCCTTCCCATATTTTACGGTTGACTTCCTGCAATACAGTCAAAAAGCGCTCGTTGGCCTGGGTGAAATCCCTGACGGCGGGATTAAGCAGCATGCGCGTTTGCGCTTCGTGAAGTTCTTGCAGTTGCGCTTCCGTGGGCTCAATTCCCTGGGCTTGGACTCTTTCGCAAGCTTTTTTCAGGTCCTGGAAGTTCTGGATCAAACCCCTTGCCTGCGGGTCCTGAACAATATTTGCTTCCGCCTGTTTCATCGCTGCGTATTCAGGGGAGGCAGCCAGTTCCCGGCCCAGTTCCCTGGCCTTATCCATGATCGTTGTTCTCGACATTTAAGTCACCTCTCTTCCTTCTTAGTTTACTTAATCTTCTCCGCAAAAGTGGTGAATTCCTGCCGGAAGCGTAAATTAAAAAATTTTCCGCGAGCGGCCAACCAGCCACCAGAACAGCAGTCCGCCGGTAATGATGTGCAGGTAATAAGTAAAAAAGCGCCATCCTGCCACCAGGGAAAGGAGCGAGGCGGGCTCGGGAACAAGGGAGGCAAAAAAAGAAGCGTACCCTATTTCGGCCACTCCGCTTGCCCCGGGCAGGGGAACGTAAGCCAGTAAAAAATGCAGAACCATCAGGCGGGCGGCCATAATTGTCCAGGCTACGGGGCTTCCCAGCGCCCGGGCGAGAACCCAGCCTAGGGAAAAGAAAACAACCCAGTAAACAAAGGAGAGAAGAATTACAAAAATTAAGATATTTTTCTGGGGAGAAAAAAGGAGGGAGCGAAAAAAAGAGCTGAACTCTTCAACGCGCCGGTTTAGATTCCCCCGGATTTTGCCGGGAAGATATTTGAGCGGGAAAAAAAGCAGCTTTGGGCGCAAGCACAGCGACAAAAAAATTAAAATGCCGGCAGATACAAGCGCAAGGCCAATTAGAACAAGCTTTTCGGCTGCCGCTGGCAAACCCAGATCATGGCGAAAACCGAAAACAATAAGCAGGTTTAAAAAAGAAAGCGAGGCGATGGCCAACAGGGTGCGTGCGCTTACCGCTGCCACGGCTTTTTCCCCTTTGACGCCTTTTAAATAAAGCAGGTAAGCGTGGGCAGGCGGCCCCCCGCTGGCTGCCGGGGTAACCGCCGCGGCAAAGCTGAAGGCAAGGTTGACCTGGACGAGATCTTTGACCGGAAGACGTTCGTGCAGCAAGAACAAGATCGCTTTCATGCGCACGGCTTCCAACAGCCAGAGCAGAACAACCAGCCCAGCCGCCGCCGCCAGGTAACCGCCCTGAAGATCAGCCACCGCACGTGCACTTTGTTGATAGCCGCCGAGAAAAGCCATTCCCAGTGCGCTTAAGGCCGCCGCCAGCAGCGTACCCCACCAGTACCGGCGGGGAGAAATTTTCAGCCGCAAGGGTTTTTCTTTCACGGTTTCACCGCTTCCTAGTTCCCATTTTCCATTTTAATCCGGGCCCGAATTGGAGTCAAATGAATAACGGCCGGCAATTTAAAAAAACAGGGCGCATGGTTCTGTAAAGAAATGCTTATACTATGGCCAGGGTTTAACTTTGCGCTTTGCACTTGCCTGCGCTTGGAGGAGGGACGATTTGACTTTCGGTTACGTACAGCTGCCGGATTTAGAAGAACTTGAAGAGCTATTGAGCCTGGCCACCGCCAGCCGGGTTTGCGCCCTCCAGCGTGTACTGGCGCACGCACTTACGGGGGGAAAGCGTTTCCGGGCTGCCCTGGTGGCCACGGCGGCGGGATTTGCTTCTCCGGACCCCCGGGCTGTCGCCCGGGCGGCCGCCGCCATGGAATTGATTCACCTGGCCTCGCTGATCCACGATGACATTATTGACGAGGCAGCTTTTCGCCGCGCCAGGCCGAGCCTGTACCGTTTATTTGGCCGGGTTCCGGCGGTGCTCACCGGAGACTACCTGTTCGCCAGCGCCTTTAACTTAATCATTGATTTGCCGAAAAGCATTTTAAAAATCGTCACCAGGGCGATTCGCTTCATGTGCGAGGGAGAAATTGCCGAACTGGGCGAGAAAAATTTTGATGTGGAAGCATATTTTGACCGCGTTCGAAAAAAGACCGCTTCTTTAATTGTTGCTTCCTGCCAGTGCGGAGGCATCCTGGGAAACCTGCGGGGGGCCGAACTCCAGCAGTTGGAGAAGTACGCTTTAAATCTGGGGATCGTTTTCCAAATCATCGACGATATTCTGGACCTCACCGGCAGCCCCGAATTAATCGGGAAGCCTTCCTTGCAAGACCTGAACAGAGGAATTGTCACCCTGCCGGTAATTCATTTTTTAAATACCTCGGAAGAAGGCTCCGCCTGGAGGGAAAAATTGGCCCGCGGCGGCCTCTCCCCGGAAGAAGCCCGGGAGCTGGCCGGCCGTTTGGCTTCCGGCGGCAGTTTGCATTATGCCTGCAAAGTGGTTTTCTTAAAAATAAAACTTGCCTTGGGGGCCCTTGAATTTTTGCCGGCGGGCCGGGCGCGGGAGAACTTGCGTGAGATCGCCTGGGGGCTTTTAACTCCTTTGCGAAATTTAAATTATCCCGACCCGGCGGAGGAACTTGCAAAAAAGATAGAGCCTTTTTCCCGCGGGGCCGGCAACCTGGAAAAGGTCATCGGCGGCGGCCAGGAAATTTTGGGCGCTTTCCTTCGGGTCTGAAAGGTATAGAGCCGGCAGGCCTTTGACGATCAGCCCGTGAAAGGCGGGGTCGGGGAGGGTTGCGGCTAAACGCAGGGACTGCTCGAAAAAGAACCGGAGGCGCCGCTTTGCCTGCTGGGGGTGAGAGTAATAAGAAACGAAATTCAGGTCTCCTCCCTCCCTGTCTTCGGCCTGGTCGATGAAATAATCAAGCAAAATATGCAGACCGCCGATCCAGGGGAAGTACGCACGAGTTATGCTCTCGATATTATCCGGAGAAGGGGGCTGCCCGGCAGCCAGCGCCAGCAGGGCGTAAATTCCCAGGGTAGAGCCCGTGGCCGCTGCCAGCTCCCACCAGAATAACTGCCGGTTTTGGGAGAGCAGGGGTTTTAACCAGGCGGCCAGGCGTTTTTCGCGCTCCTGCGGGACCAGGTGCTTGGTAACCTGAAGAGTACAATAGAGCCCGGCCAGCGTAAGGACCTTTTCTTGCACCAGGTCATAGTTTGGGAGAGCGCAGATTGCCCGCTGGCACGCCTGAACAAGAGAATTTAAGTAGCCTCCGTCCTGTTTGTACGGGTAGCGGGAGTAGTAATTGCCGGTTTTGGCGCCTGGATTGAGCGCATCCAGGAAAGCCCGGTGGAGTGCCGCAAAAGCTGCGCCGTCATATAAACCCGCCCGGTCGCAAAGGTTGTCCAGGTAGTCGCTGATGGTTTGCAGCGCGACAATTCCGCTGATCAGCGGCGCGCGGTATGGTTTTGGGGCCCAGACGGCAAAAACGCACCCTCCCTGGCAGTGAAACTTTTTTAATTTTAAGCTCTTTACAGCCAGCAACTGCAACTTTTGGTCCGGGCACCGCCGGGCCAGCTCTTCCCATTTTTTAAGTTCTTTTTCCACTTCGGGGTAAATACCGAAAAGGATTCCGGGTAGATGATAAGTTGATGCGCCCAACATAACTTTCATCTCTTCTCCCTGCCGTTTTTAGGAAGAGAAATGCTGCCGTGCTCCCAAAGAAGCACCCTTCTTCTTGGTTTCGTTTAATTTGGTATTGACGGGATTAGTATAACCGGGAAAAGTAGTTGGGGATACACCAGAAGCCTGTTTTCTCGCGGCGTTGGCTGGTCAAGAATCTTTCCCTAGTTTTGTTTGACCGTTTAACTAAGCAAACCAACCGTTCAACACTTAATTTTGTTATTTAGGCGGATTTTATTTGCTTTTTTCGATAATCTTAGACAATTAATAAAAAAGAGGAGGCTCTTGCTTTCTGTGGGCGAGGGGGTGTTTGTCACCGTAAAAAAATTTTTTTACTTTTTAGTTAGTTCAGGTGATTACAGCTTATGAAAAAGAAAAGCAAGGAAACTGTCCAGGCAATTGTCCGCGCTATTGACGTGCTGGAAAGTTTTACCCTGCAGAGGCCGGAGCTTACCCTGTCCGAAATTAGCGAGAAAACGCGGCTTAATAAGACAACGGTCTACCGTATTTTGCAAACGTTGCGCTCCCGGGGGTATATCGAACAGGATAGGGATTCGCAAAGGTATTCGCTGGGGTTTAATTGTTTTAACCTTGGCTCCATCGTCATCAACCATATGGATTTGCGGAAAGCGGCGCTTGAGCCGATGAAGGAATTAAGCCGTGAATGCGGTGAGACCATAGTTTTGTTTGTCCCTGATGAAAACAGCCGGGTGTGCCTGGAGAGGATTGACAGCAATTACGTGATCAGAAATTTTATGCAAATCGGCGGCCGCTACCCTCTTCACAGGGGAGCGCCAGGAAAGGTGTTTTTTTTGAACAAAGACGAAAACGCAATCAGAAAATTTTTAGAAAGAGAGGGGTGCAAGGAGGAGGAAATAGCAAGTTTTTTGCAGGTAGTTGCGCAGGGCCGTCGGGAAGAGTATTTGCTTTCCATCGAGGAAAATTTTGAGGGAGCTTTTGCTGTGGCTGCGCCTGTCTACAACAACGCCGGGGAAATCTGCGCTTCTGTTTCCATCTGCGGCCCGATCATCAGGTTGACCGAGGAAAAACGGGAGGTTTTAGGAAGGATGGTGGTGTCTGCGGCGAGAGAGATATCAAAAAAGTTGGGTTATGGAGGGTAGTTTTTGTGTTGCCAAAGCGAAATGAATTTCGCATGGCGAAACCAAATTAACGGAGGTGTGGAAATGCTAATTGAAAGAAAAATTCACTGGCTCGTCGGAATAGCCTCGATTCTACTTTTGGTTGTTTTGTTGGCCGGCTGCGGAAAAAGTACCGGGCAAGAAAACAAGGACAAGCCCGCCGCGGAAAAAAAGATCACTTTGAAGCTGGCGCACTCTTTCCCGGAAAACCATTACCTGGCGAAAGAGGGCGGGGTTTACTGGGCGGAAAGGGTCAAAGAGTTAACCAAAGGCAAGGTTGATTTTGAATATTACCCCGCCGAGCAGATGGGCAAAGCGGACGCGCTTCTAGATCAGGTCAAAAATAAAGTGGTTGATGTGGCCTACGTAGGAGTGGGTTATTTTTCCGATAAACTTCCCTTGAGCACAGTGGGGCAGCTGCCAGCCGACTACCTATCTACCGTCCAGGGTTCGAAGGCTTACTGGAAAGTCATTAACGACCTGCTTTTAGAAAAGGAATTTCTGGCGAACAATGTGCGCCCTGTGTTTGCCGCCGTACTTCCGCCCTACCAGATCGTGACCCTGAACAAAAAGGTTAATTCCCTGGGTGACCTGAAAGGTGTCAAAATTAGAACAGCGGGCATTCAGTCTTTAATTTGCGAGGCCATCGGGGCAACGCCCGTTAGCCTTCCCGCCACGGAGATATTTACCGCCATGCAGCGCAAGACATTGGACGGCACCTTTTTGCCCTTCACCAGTTTTAAGCCTTATCAGATCGAAAAAATAGCCAAGTTCTCCACATCCAATGTGAATATGGGCACGTTTGCGGTAACTTACTGCATTAACGAAAATGTCTGGAAGTCATTGCCTAAAGACGTCCAGGAAGCGATGGTAAAGGCGGGAAATGAGACTATCGAACATATGTGCAAGTACCAGGATGAAAATGTGGAAAAGCTTGGTAAAGAATTTAAGGAAATGGGTATTGACATTTACGAAGTAGACCAGGAGACACTTTCCGCCATGAACGAAAAAATCAAGCCCACCCTGGATGACTGGGCGAAAAAATTAGACAAAAGAGGCTTACCCGGCACGGAAGTGTTAAAAGCGTACCAGAAAGCGGTTGCCGAGGCGAAGTAAAAGGCTGGCCGTGCTTCATTGCACGGCCCTTCAACCTTCTTTCTTTTTATTTAATAAGAGGTGAAACAATGGACGCTTTCAAAAGGGCTTTTGACAGGGTGGAACTTATCTTTTACGGAGTCAGCCTGTTGGCCATTTTTTTGATGATGATCATCATCACCTGTGACGCCGTGGGCAGGTATTTTCTGCGCAATCCCATCGACGGCGCCTTTGAGCTGGTGCAAAATTACCTGATGGTGGCGGCGGTTTTTTTGAGCGTCAGCTACACATACCGGATTAACGGACACATTCGTTTGGAGCTTTTTAATAAATATTTTTCCCCCAGGCTAAAGGGCTTTTTCTTTTACCTGATCAATATTTTCCCCCTTGTCTTGTTTGCCTTAATTTGTTACCAGGGCTCGATTAAAGCTTGGGAGGCCTGGAAAGGCAGGGAGGTTATCGTGGGGATAGTTTCCTGGCCGACCTTTTTCTCCTACATCTGGATTCCTCTGGGTAGCGGTCTTTTAACCTTAAGGATCTTCCTCGTCTTAATCGAAAGAGCCTTTCGGGGGTTTTGGCCAGCTTCTGCCGGGACATCCGGGTTGGAAGAGTGAGGAAGGTGAAGTGAAAAAGTGACTTTAGCTATTTTGATCACAATTTTTTTGCTCCTTTTCTTTCTGGTGATCGGCATGCCGGTGGCCTTTGCCCTCGGCAGCGCGGGCGCTATTGGCCTTTTGCTGGTGAACGGGTTCGATCTGGTGAGTGGGATTTTGCAAACCACCCCATATTCCAGCGCGGCCAGTTTTGTCCTCACCGCCGTTCCCATGTTTATTCTCATGGCAGAGTTCGCCACCGTCGGCGGGATGACCAACG
The DNA here is from genome assembly GCA_020725585.1 of Desulfovirgula sp. Taxonomy (GTDB): domain Bacteria; phylum Bacillota; class Desulfotomaculia; order Desulfotomaculales; family Nap2-2B; genus JAIMBK01. The sequence continues at coordinate 15,829 of DYES01000056.1, read as the reverse complement.
ATATCTTCGTAGCCGCCTACCGGTGGCTGGGGAGCATCAGGGGGGGCTTGGCCATCGCCACTGTCGTCGCCTGTGCAGTTATGGCCGCCGTTTCGGGCTCTAGCACGGCCTCCGCTGCCGCCATGGCGAAAATAGCCATCCCGGAAATGCGCAAGTACAGGTACAGCGACGTCTTATCCGCCGGGGTCGTCTGCGTGGCCGGCACACTGGCCATTATGATCCCGCCCAGCATAATTCTCATCCTCTACGGAATAATGACCGAAACCCCCATTGCCCAGCTTTTAATCGCCGGCGTTGTGCCGGGGGTGATCACAGCCCTTGGGTATATCATCTCCATTTATTTTTGGGTGCGGAGCAGGCCCGAAATAGCTCCGGTCATCGAGCCGTTTTCCGTCCGGGAGCGGCTGGACTCTTTAAAAAGGGTTTGGCCCATGCTGCTTTTGATCGTTTCGGTTTTGCTGGCCATTTATTCAGGGGTGGTAACCCCTACGGAGGCAGGCGCCTTCGGCTCCTTTATCGCCTTTTTAATTGCCGTCATTATGTATTCAATGCGCTTTGGGGGGCTAAAAGAAGCTTTGAGCCGCACTGCGGTGACCACGGGGATGATCTTTACGATCATTATCGGGGCGATGATCTTCGGTTATTTTCTGACCTACACGCGGGTGACGCAAAACCTCATCAGTTTTGTGGGCAGCCTGGGATTTGACCGCTGGGTAATTTTGACCATCATTATTTTAATCTACATTTTACTGGGGATGTTTATGGATCAGCTGGCCATTTTGTTTTTGACGGTGCCCCTCACCTTCCCGCTGGCCGTATCTTTGGGCTTTGACCCCATCTGGTTTGGGATTATCATTACCAAAACGGCCGAAATTGGCCTGGTCACCCCTCCCGTGGGAATGAACGTTTACGTGGCCGCAAGCACGGCGCGAGTTCCCATTGAAGTGGCCTTCCGGGGCACGGGGCGGCTGTTGCTGGTAGAATTTGTGGTTTTGCTGCTGCTCGTTTTATTTCCTTCCCTGGCTACGTGGCTGCCGGGAGTGATGGGTTTTTAAAGGAAAGGTGGAGGCATGGAATACTGGGTGAATGAAAACGAAGTTCAGACTTACCAGCCTGCCGGTCATGAGGATACGTATAACCGGCGCCTGCTGGAGAGAAAATCTGACGGGCTGCGGAATATAGAGGTTGTGTTGGGCGAAATGGGGCCGCGCGGGCACGCCGCGCCGCATGCCCATCAAGAGATGGAGCAGGCGATGTACATTATTGATGGGCACCTTCGGGTGAGAATTGGCGAGAAAGAAGCGATCTTATCAGCCGGCAGCGCCATCGCCATCCCTTCGGGTCTGATGCATGAGGTGTGGAGCGCAAGCGAACATGTAAAATTTCTTATTGTTTATTCACCAGTAAAAAAAAACTAATTAAAAAAGATTCAGGGGGAGTTGGTATTGAAACTGCTTGAGTACGAGGGAAAGAAAATTTTCACCGAAAACGGAATCCCCGTCCCGAAGGCTTATTTTTTTCGAGAAGAGAGAGAGGGGCTTGGTTATTTACAAGAGCTGGGCGGCCGGGGAATTTTAAAAACCCAGGTCCTTGCCGGCGGAAGAGGAAAGGCGGGGGGAGTGCGTACAGTCAATTGGAATAACTTCCGGGAAACGTTCCGGAGTTTGCAACAATTGAAAATAAATGGCGAGGAACCCCATGGTTTTCTTTTGGAAGAAGTTTTAAACATCAAAAAAGAACTGTATCTCGGTTTCATTATTGATACAACAAGAGGCCTGCCTCTGTTTCTGGGGTCGGCTGCGGGCGGCGTCGACGTGGAAGAAATCTTCCGTTCGACGGCGGCGGGCGCCTGCCAAAAACACCTGGACCCTACGGAGGGTTTTTATCACTACCACGCTTTAAATTTGGCTGTCCAGATGGGCTTAAACGGGGCGGAATTGGTGAAAGTAGCCCAGGTAATCGAGAGGTTGTATAAGGTTTTTTACGCTTACGACTGCGAGATGGCCGAAATTAACCCGCTAGTGATTACCCAAGAAGGAGGTGTGCTGGCGGCCGACGCCAAGGTAGTCATTAACGACGACGCCCTGTTCCGCCAGCAGCGGCTTTTCAATATAATCGTCCAGGATTTGCAAAGAGGGTCAGATTTAGAGCAGGAGGCGAGGCAAAACAACATTCAGTTTGTGGATTTGAGCGGAGATGTGGCCGTCTTGAGCATCGGCGCCGGGCTGACCATGACGGCCATGGACCTGATTGCTCACGCCGGGGGGAAGCCCGCCAATTTTATCGACGCCAAAGGCGGGGTAACCAAGGAAATAGTGGCGAAAATGACCGAGTTAGTCTTGAAAAAAATTAACCGGGAACCGCAAATTAAGTGCCTGGTCGTCACCATCGCCCTTTCGGCCACCCAGTTAAGCAGCCTCGTTTTGGGCATCGCGGAAACGATCGCGGCCAGGGGATGCCGGGTGCCGGTTTTATCCGTTGTCCACGCCACCGACGCGGCCCTGCAGGAGATGGATCTGGAAACGGCCAGAAAAGAATTTGAGCGGCTCGAAATAAAAATATTCCCCCAGTTGAAAGAAATGTTTGCTTACTGCCGGGATCTGCTCAAGGAAAAGACAATTTAACCCCTTTTGGTGGAGAGGAGAAGGTACAATGGCGATCCTGATCGACGAACGGACCAGAGTGATTGTCCAGGGGATCACCGGAGCTTACGGCCGAAGTCAAACGGCTGCCATGAAAGATTACGGCACCCAGATCGTCGCCGGCATATCCCCCGGTAAGTATGGGCTGGATGTTTTCGGGATTCCCGTTTACAATACCATTGCGCAGGCGAAACAGGATCACGAATTCGATGCAGCAATCGTTTACGTACCTCCTCGTTTTACCCGCGAGGCGGTTTTAGAGGCCATCGAGAACGATCTTCGCCTGGTGGTCATCGCGACCGAAGGCGTGCCCGTTCACGACACCATGTATTTCCGGCGCGTGGCCGAAAAGCGCGGCGTGTGGATAGTGGGCCCCAATTCCATCGGAATGATCAGTCCCGGGAAGTGCCTTTTGGGTTCCCTGGCGCCGTCTTTTGCCCTGCCGGGAAAGGTGGGCTTGATTTCCCGGAGCGGTACCATGTCCATTGAATTTGTCCAGCTCCTGGGGAGTTACGGGATCGGCATCTCCACCGCCGTAGGCATCGGGGGGGACGCGGTGATCGGCAAGAATCCGGTGGAGTACCTGCGTCTGTTTGAGGCCGATCCGGAAACGGAGGCGGTGGTTTTGCTGGGGGAAATCGGCGGCGCCAAGGAAATGGAAGCGGCTGAGTTTATTCGGACGATGCAAAAAAAGGTGTTTTGCTTTATCGCCGGCGCTTCGGCTCCCCCGGGGAAGAGGATGGGCCATATCGGCGCCATTGTTTTTTCGGAGGACGAGGGGGCCGAAAGCAAAAAACGCATTCTGGCCTCTGCCGGCGCGTACGTTGCCCAGACACCTTGGGAGCTGGCGGAAAGGCTCAAGGAAGCGTTTGGTTAAGCCCAGGCCCCCTTGCTTTAATTTTTTCCAGATGCACCTGGCGCTCCACGCTTAACTTGCCGGAAAGGGGATCGTACCTGATGGCGTCGCTCGTCTTGAGCAAAGGATTGGGGGCTTCCCGGGCAAAGTAAAGGATGAGCGCCGAGTAGGGGACTGCTTGACTTGCGCCTAGTCCCCGGGCGCCCGCCGCTCCGGTTGTGCCCGGGTTGAAGTAAAGGCTTCCGTTGATTTTTTCCACCGTTAAGCGGTGCGTATGCCCGGCCGCCAGAACGGGGATTTGGCCCGCAAAAGCCCGGGCCACGCGGGGGTTGTGCACGAGCAGCAGATCCGGCCGGACCTTGCTTTCCTGCAGAATTTTTTTTAGTTGAGCAATTTGTTGAGGGAGCAAATCTTCTTTGGCCCCTGCCGAGAACGGATAAAAGGCCAGGGGATCGGGGGAGCCCAGGATTTTAATCCCCTCTATTTCGACGAGCCCGCCCTCGAGCACGCGCCCCCGCGGAAGCTTTTTCACAAATTTGATGATGGTTGGGGAATCGTGGTTGCCGGCGGCGAAAACGTACGGTTTCTCCAGCTGCCCAAGAGAGTTCACAATTTTTAATTCGAGCGCTGAACCATAGTCGGTTAAATCGCCGGCGTCCAGCACGGCGTCGGCGTTGAAATGTTTGGCCAGGGCCAGGGTGAGATCGACGCCCAGGGGATTGTTGTGTATGTCCGAGACCAGGAGCAGCTTGATATCGCTGGCTGCGGGCGCCTGGACGAGGTTCATTTGCTCGATTTGGGAAAGAAGGTGCTGCATATTGCCGGCGAGCTGAGTGGCTTTATCCCGGAAATCGCTCAGTTCCGCCATAGTTTCGTCCGCCAGGGCCAGCATTTGCGGGGCAAAGGCGAGAATGCCGTTAAATTTGGGTTCTCTGGCTGCCTCCAGGTCGTAAGTAGCCCAGGTGGCGGCCAAAAGGGCGCCGGCCGCGAAAAAGCCGGCGGCTGCCGACTTGCCACATTTGAGGGGCGGCGCCCGCAGCAGAACGCGCGTGGCCAGAGCGGCCCCGAGGGCGCCCAGGAGGAGCTGCTTGCCCAGGAAGTAAAGCAGGGCGCCCCCGGTGGCGGGCGCCAGGCGCCGCCACAAATCGCCGGCGGCCAGCGGGAAATCAGTTTCTAGAAGATCCGGGTGGATGCTCCGTAAAGTGAGCCGGAATTCTAAAGGGGTGGGGTGTGTGTTCATGGTCAGGGTTCCTAGCGGGGGGAGTTCCACCACCGTCTGCCCTCGAAAGGAAGGCACAAGAGCGGCTTCGACGTAAAGGCCTTCCAAATTGCAACCCGTCGGGCCCAAAAAGCCAATGAATACCGCCATCCCAATGAGTACGGCCAAAACTTCCCTGACCAGGCCCAAAGAAATAATTTTGTGCTTGCTTTTTAAAAAGTAATTAACGTTTGCGATCATTTTTCCGCCCTCTTTGCCGCCCGAGAAAAGGAGTGTTTTCGACAAATTGTAACTAAAGTATAACTTGTTTTTCGCCGGTGGGGCAAGCGGAAAACCCTGGCGGGAAACAGCGGTTGATCGCGGGCGTTAGTTTATGTTATGCTTAAAAAGCTAAAAAAGCCACGACCCAATTTTACCGGGGTGATTTGATGAAGCTCTGGCTCTTTAGCCTGGCCAAACCTCTTTTCTGTTCTTCTTTTTATTTTTCTTCTTTTCCCAGGCAAATTCTGGGAGCCAGCAGCACGCACGTTTTTTGCAACCGGCAGGGGCGGATTATTTTGTACAATGACGGGTACAGGCAGATTGCTCAATTTTTTAACCGGTTTGGCAACGAGTTGGATAAAGGTGTGGTCTGGGCCGACAAACTTTGGCGCAGCACCGCCCATCACTACAACCCGGTCACCTGCCGGGGGGTTTGGCCCTGGGCCAATGCCGCGCAAAAGTGCAGCGCTTATTTTAAAAAGGGGTTTAGATGCTGGAGGCAGGGGAAGCATGCCCGGGCCATGTTCTTTTTGGGCGCGGCGGCCCACCTGGTGCAGGATGCCTGCGTTCCCCACCACGCCTGTTGCCAGATGTTCAACGGCCACCTGGATTACGAAAAGTGGGTGAAGGAGCGCAAACATCATTATCAGGTTAACTCGGGCGGGCTGTATAACCGCGGCAATACCCCGGAAGACTGGGTCAAAGCCAATGCGCGCGTGGCTAAAGAATATTACGTCTACGTCAAGTCGCCCGGCAACGATGAACTTTACCACCAGGCTACCGCTGCCTTGCTCGGGCTTGCGCAGCGTTCCACCGCCGGTTTTTTTTATTTTTGCATAAAGAAGTTGTTTGGCGAGGAGGGAGCTGGCTTCTAAAAGCAAAGGCCGGCTAAAGAGAGCGCGGCTTGTAATTTTAGTTTAATTTGGTTACAATGGTAAAGGGTTTGGAATTGAAGGCAGGGGGTTTTAAGGTTGAAAAGGGTAGTTAGCGTAAGCCTGGGTTCCTCCAAAAGAGATCACCGGGTAAACGTGGAGTTGCTCGGGGAGCATTTTGAGATCAGCCGGATCGGAACCGACGGCGATCTGAATAAAGCCGTCCAGGTGATCAAAGAGCTGGATGGGAAGGTAGACGCCATCGGCCTGGGGGGGATAGATGTTTACCTTTACGCTGGGAAAACGCGCTACGCCGTCCGGGACGGCTTGAAATTAATGGAGGCCGCGCGCAAAACCCCAGTGGTGGACGGCAGCGGGCTCAAGAATACGCTTGAGCGCGAAGCGGTATATTACCTGCGGGAAAATACTGATCTTTTACCGCCCGGTATTTCCGTTCTGATGGTGAGCGCGGTAGATCGCTTTGGGATGGCCGAGGCGTTTTTGGACATCGGATGCGACGTTGTCTTCGGGGACCTCATTTTTGCCGCCGGCATTCCCTATGCCGTCAGGTCACTGGCCGAACTGGAGGAAATCGCGAAAAAAACGCTGCCCGAAATGGTTAAACTTCCTTTTCACATGCTTTATCCCACGGGAAAAAAGCAGGAAACCCAGGATGAAGAAAAGGTTAAAAAGTTCGGCCATTATTATCAGGAAGCAAAGGTGATCGCCGGAGATTACCACCTGGTGAGGCGTTATATGCCTCCTCTGGACGGACAAACCATTATTACCAATACAACCACTGCCGAAGACGTTGATTTTTTAAGGGAAAAGGGGGCCGGTTGTCTGGTGACCACCACCCCGGAGTTTGCGGGGCGTTCCTTTGGCACCAACGTCATTGAGGGCGTGCTGGTGGCCATCTTGCAAAAGCCGTGGGAAGAAATTAAGCCGGAGGAGTACCTGAGTTTGCTTCGCCGTTTGGATTTCCGCCCCCGGATCATACGCCTTCAGGGAGAGAAAGCGGGAGGTTGACCGGGAAGTGGCCAGTCATCGTGAAATAAAAGAAAGTCTGGAGGCTTTTTTGCAAAGTTACAACCAGAATGAACGGTTAAAAGTGATGAATAAAGATTGGAACCGGGTGATTTTAATTCAGGCCAGCGATCTGGATTCGAAACACACGCTGGTTTTATCCGACGGAAACGTGTCTTTGTATGAAGGTGTCCAGGGAGACCCCGACCTGACGGTGATTGCGGACAGCGAAACCCTGGCCGATATGTTTTACGGCGATATTACCCCCACCGAGCCGTATTTAAACGGCACCCTCAAGGTGATTGGCTCCGAAGACGATATTGTTCGCCTGGATTTTATTTCTTTAATGATTTGGGGTGAGTAGCGTGTCTTTAAAGCGCGTCCTCACCCTGCGCACGGTAATAGCCACCAGTGCGGGTTTAACCCTGGCTACTTCCACTTTCGTCGCGGCCGTCCAGGTGGCCGGCTTTTTGGCGGGGAACTCGGCGTGGGTGGCTATTCTAATTGGCGGCTGCCTGTGCCTGCTGGCGGCGTTGTGTTTTTCCGAATTGAACGGGCAGCTGCCCTCGGCGGCCGGAATAAGGCTGTATTTCAGCAAAGCCTTTAACGACCAGCTGGCCTTGACGGTTTCCATCCTGTACATGGTGGTGATCATGGGGGTGGTGGGGGCGGAAAGCTACGTGCTGGCCAGGTGCTTGAGCCACTGTATTCCGGTTTTGCCGCCGCTTTTCTGGATTGTCCTCATGTTTTTAACGGTCACCGCCTTAAACATCCGGGGGATTAAAATGGCGGGAACCTTTCAGGATGTAATTACTTACGGTTTGATCGGCTCTTTAGTTCTGTTGAGCGGGATCGCCTTTATGAAAGCAGGTTTTCAGGTTGACTCTCTTTTTGCGGTGGGCGGCGCCGGCGGTTTAATCCAGGCCGTCGCCGTCGGCGTGTTTCTCTTTGTGGGCTTTGAATGGGTGACCCCTTTGGCGGAGGAGGTGACCGACAGCCGGCTGGTTTCCCGGGGCATGTTGATTGCCATCGGAATTTTAAGCGTTACTTACGCTCTCTTTACCGTCGCCATGACGGTCAGCGTCCCGCGCGAAATGCTGGTGAACTCTCCCGTGCCCCAGGTTCTTTTGGCGCAGAATATTTTAGGCAAATTCGGCCTGGTCTGGGTGGTCGCCTTAAGCATGGCCGCCTCCATAACCACTTTTAACGCCGGGCTGTTGAGCGTCTCCCGCTTTGTTTACGCCACGGCCAGGGAGCATGCCCTGCCGGCCGTTTTCAGCAAAATAAGCATGCGGTATTTCACTCCCTGGGTGGCGATTCTGGCGGTGTTTGCCGTGGGTTTGAGCATCTCCGTGGCGGTCCTGCTTACCAAAAAATACCTGGTGCTGGTAAACATGGCGGCGGCCATGGAATCAATCGTTTACGTGCTGGCCGGCCTGGCCGTGCTCAGGCTGCGCAAAAAATACCCGGAGGCCAGCAGGCCCTACCTGGCGCCCGGCGGCAGGCTTGTGCCTTTGGTGACTGCCCTGCTCTTTGCCGTCCTGGTTGTCGCCGTAATAATTACCGATCTTTGGGCGGGCTTTTTCATCGCCCTGGCTTTGCTTGCCTGCTGGTGGTACGTGCGCAAGGTAGTGCCTGTTTTCAAGCAGCGCTCCCAGGCGCGCCGGAAGAGCCTGCGGCGCAGGCCGGCTTACGAGAAGCCCGATCCGGAAAGTTTGTAATCAGAAATTTTTAGGTATAATTTACCAGGTTCTCCCCATATATATGGTAGAAAAGCTGCCGTTATGTGGGGTGATTTTTTGTTTGTGTTCAAGTACAGACGGCAAGGAGTATTGATTGCCTTCTTCGTGAGCGTGTTTTGCTTGTGGCTTGCGGGTTGCGGGTTCCTGCAAACCGGGAAAACGAAGGAACTTCCCTATTTGCAGGCGGGTCCGGAGGGGAGTAAAACCGCCGGGCAACCCCTGCAGTCTTTTGGCCCGGAGCAGGTCAAGGGGCAAGATGTTGGCGAGCAGGCCGCGGGGAAGACAGAGGTCGTTTTATATTTTGCAGATGGGCGCGGGCACCTGGTGGCACTCAGAAAGGAAATCCCTAAAGTTGTCGGGATCGCCAGGCGCACTTTGCGGGAGCTTTGCCAGGGCCCGCCTCCAGAGAGCGGGTTGTTCCCAACCATTCCACCCGGCGCCTGGTTAAAAGATATCAACATCAAAGATGGCCTGGCGATTGTAGATTTCAGCCAGCATTTAAAATTGCGGCACCCGGGCGGCTCGACGGGCGAGCTGCTCACCGTCTATTCGATTGTGAACACGCTTACCCAGTTTCCCACCGTTAAAGAAGTGCAAATTTTAATCGAGGGGGAGCGCGTGCAAACTCTCGCCGGACACCTGGACATATCGAAACCCCTGCAAAGGGAGGGCAGTTTAATAGAAGCGAGCGGTGCCGCGGCGCAGGAGTGAATGTAAGTTGTTCATCAGGAGGTTTTTCGACAATTTCTTCAGCCGGTTCCGATTACAGAGAACCGGTTTATTTTTAGTAATTTTTTGGGAGGAATTTGGAGAAATATGTAGAATAAAACAAGAGAAGCTGTCTTATCGAGGGGTTTATTTTGGGCAAAAGGTTTATTTTGGGCAAAAAAAATATAATGAATGCTTTCTGCTCGCTTCTAATTTTCGCCGCCTTCTTTTGTCTGCTGGAAGCGAAAGCGGGAGAAGCGGCCGGGCCGGAAGTTGTTGTCAAAGGCAGCGTGGTCAATATCCGCAGCGGCCCAGGCACAAATCACCCTGTGCTTGGCCAGGTAAAGCAAGGAGAGCGCCTCGCCGCCACGAGCAAAGCAGGCGACTGGTACGCGGTGCGGCTTCCGGACGGCAAACAGGGATGGATAGCGGGCTGGCTGGTCACGGCGCTGGGAAGCCCTCTGTCCAATTCTTCCGGTTCAACTGGGCAATCCCCTGGAGGACAGCCGGCGCAACAGGTCAAGGAGGGGTCTGGTTTTGACGGCCGGCAGGCAGTCGTCAAAGGCAGCGTGGTAAACGTAAGGAGCGGTCCGGGAACGAACTACCCAGTAATTTCCCAAGTTAAAGTAAATGACCGGCTGCCTGTATTGGGAAAAACCGGAGAATGGTACAAGGTAGGCCTGGCCGCGGGAAATTCCGGCTGGATCGCCGGCTGGCTGGTGGAGATAAAGAATTTGCCCGCTCCCCAGGAGGGTTCCGGCAACCGGCCGCAAGCAGGCGACAGCCGGCTGGTAGTGAAGGGCGACGGTGTCAATATCCGCAGCGGTCCGGGCACCAATCACGGTATACTGACGCAGGTAAGCAGGGGAGCCAGGCTGCCGGTGCTGGACAGGCAGGCGGATTGGTACAAAATACAATTGCCGGGGGGCGGGTCGGGATGGATCGTGGCCTGGTACGTAGCCGAGGAGCCGGCTTCGCCGCCACCGCCGCAGGAAGCTCCTCCCTCTGCAAAACCTGCGCCGGCGCCGGTCATACCGGCTCCGGGCCCCAAAGAAAATGCCCCCCAGGACAACAATAAAGATCCGCGTTTGCCTGCCAAAAACGGCCCTCAGACCGGGCAAAGCGGGGAGCAAACAGCCGCCACCATAAAAGTGACCGTGAGCAAAGAGGATAATCTTACGAAAGTGAAGATCGTGAGCACCCAGGAAGTGACTTACAATATCTTTCGCCTCCGCCAGCCGGAGCGGCTCGTGATGGATCTCCACGGAGCGCGCCCGGGGGAGCTGCCCCCTGAGCTGACCGTGGACTCGGCGGCGGTAAGCAGGCTGCGGATAGGCTGGTTCAGCCGCGACCCCGATATCACGCGCCTGGTCTTTGATTTAAAGGAGCGGGCCGTTTATAAAGTAAAAGCAACCGGGGACCAAAAAAATGTTGAACTGGATATTTTTATCCCCAACCTTAAAGATGCCCTTGCAGGGAAGAAAATTGTTTTGGATCCCGGCCACGGCGGGAACGATCCCGGAGCGATCGGGCCGACCGGTTTAAAGGAAAAAGAAGTAAACCTGGATGTGGCCAGGCGCGCCTACGCTTTGCTGGGTGGTTACGGCGCCCGGGTAGTGCTTACCCGCAACGGCGATGAGGAGATTGACCTGTACGCCCGCTCGCAAAAGGCAAATGCTGCGGGCGCCGACCTTTTTGTCAGCATTCACATGAATGCTAATTCCAGCCCGTCTTTAAAAGGGACAAGCACCTATTACGCGCGCAGCGGCGAGGATAAAGCACAACGTCTGGAAAAAAGCCGCCAGCTGGCCAATGAGCTTCAGGCTTCTCTTGTGGATGCTTTAGGACTTGAAGACAAAGGCGTCCGCCAGGCGGACTTCGTGGTTTTGCGGGAAACGGCCATACCGGCGGTTTTAATTGAAGCAGCTTTTCTTTCCAACCCGGAAGAGGAGAAGTTGTTAGCCTCCGCATCTTTTCGCGAAAAAATAGCCCGCGCGATCGTGGAGGGGATCGGCAACTACTTTTTGGGTTCAATGGGTTCTTGATTTTAAACCAGGACAGGATGCACTGATCGTGACGGCCCATTTGCGGCAATGATTTTGACGCGCGCCCGCCCCTTGCAGGGATGTTGAAGGGGCTTTTTTCTTGCCAACGTTTTGAGGATAACGTAGAATATACTTGGAATTATACGTGGAATGATCTGTTGCAAGGGAAATAGAATGTTATTTAGAACACTTTGCGTCAGACGTCTTAAGGAGGCATTTATAGTTGGGTGATTTAAGACCGGTGGGACTGTTCGATTCCGGCGTGGGAGGGCTGACCGTCGCCAGGGAAGTGTTTCGTTTGCTACCTCACGAGTCGATGATTTATTTCGGAGATACGGCACACGTGCCTTACGGCCCGCGCCGGACCGAAGAATTAATCAGATTTGCGCGGGAAATCATTGCTTTTTTATTGTCTTCGCGTGTAAAGTATATTATTTTCGCCTGCGGCACCAATTCTTCTTTGACTTTGCCGGTTGTCCGCGCGCTCTACGACGTGCCCATGATCGGGCTGGTTGAACCGGGTGCGCAGGAAGCGGTGAAGTCCACCAGAAATGGGCGGATCGGAATTATCGCCACGGAGGCAACCGTGAAAAGCGGCGCGTACGAGCGCGCCATTAAATCCCTGGCCCTGGAAACGGCTGTTTTTGCCGTCCCTGCCCCCCGTTTGGTCCCCCTGGTGGAAGCGGGCCTTTCCACAAGCGAGGAGGCCCGCCGGGCCGTTTTCGAGTACGCGCGGCCGCTCAAAAAAGCGGGCATCGATACCCTGATTTTGGGCTGTACCCATTATCCTTTTTTAGCTTCCCATTTTACGGACTGCCTCGGGCCGGAAGTGACCCTTGTGGACCCGGCAAAGGCGACTGTTTTAAGGGCGCGCGAGGAGATGAACCGGTTGGGAATACTGAACAACCCGGGCGGCAGGGTGGCGCACAGTTATTACGTGAGCGGCGATCCTGCCCGTTTTCAAAAAACGGCGGATCTTTTAGGATGCTGTATTGAAAATGTACAACGTCTACAGCTGGAGGAGGCATTGCCTGCCGGTTCCGGCTGAGCGGGCGAAAGAGGCGGCAAATGAGCTGATGCAGAAAAAAATAGGCATTACGACCACCGTTCCGGTAGAAATTATTTACGCCGCTAACTGCGTTCCGGTGGATTTGAACAACGTTTTCATCACCAGCCCAAACCCCCAGCAGCTGGTGGAAGAGGCCGAGCTGGCCGGCTACCCCCGTAACGTCTGCGCCTGGATCAAAGGGCTTTACAGTACTGTGCTGCAAAATAAAGAGATAAGCACAATTATTGCGGTCACCCAGGGAGACTGCAGCAACACACACGCCCTGATGGAAACGCTGGAGCTGGCCGGAGTGGAAGTCATTCCTTTCGCCTTTCCTTTCGACCGTGATTACGATCTGCTCCGGCTCCAGATGGAAAAGCTGATGGCGCGCCTGCAGGTGGGCTGGGAGCAGGTGCGTAGTGTGCATCGGCGCCTGGGCAGGATACGGGAGAAGGTGTGGCGAATCGACGAGCTTACCTGGCAGGAAAACGTGGTCAGCGGCTGGGACAACCACCTTTACCAGGTGAACTGCAGCGATTTTAAGGGTGACCCGGACGCCTACGAAAAAGAGGTGGATCAATTTTTGGCGGGCCTGGCGGCGGCGCCTCCGGCAAAAGCGGGATTGCGCCTGGCTTACATCGGGGTGCCGCCCATTATGGACGACCTTTACGACTACCTCGAGGAGAGGGGAGCGCGCGTTGTTTTCAACGAAGTCCAGCGCCAGTTTACCATGCCTTTCGAAACGGAAGATTTAGTTGAGCAATACCGCCTTTACACTTACCCCTACGGGATTTTTTACCGCCTGGAGGACATTCAGCGGGAAATCAAAAAGCGCGCCGTGGACGGGGTCATCCATTACGCCCAGAGCTTTTGTTTCCGCCAGATCGAAGATTTGATTGTCCGCGAGCGGATCAGGCTGCCCGTTCTCACCCTGGAAGGGGACAGGCCCAACCGTCTCGACGCGCGCACGCGTATGAGAATAGACGCCTTTTTGGAGATGATCCGGTAGCATTTCGTCCTCTTTTTCTAAACATTTACAAAAAGGTGGTGTTATAATGCGCTTGACTGTTTTAGGGTGCTGGGCGCCTTTTCCCCGCGCCGGCGGGGCCTGTTCGGGTTACCTGCTGCAGGACGGCGGGGCAAATATTTTGCTGGACATCGGCCATGGCACTTTTGGGCGCCTCCTGCATTTTGTCCATTACGCCGACGTCCGGGCAGCCATCATCACCCACCTCCATCCGGATCATTATGCAGACCTGCACTGTCTGCGCCACGCGACCAGAAGCGCCTTCAGGGAAAAGCTGCGCATCCAGCGGGTGAAGTTGTTTTTGCCCGCCGACCCGCAGCCCGCCTTTTTTGAATTGACCGCCGGCGCCGAAGCTTTCTTCGACATCATCCCCATTGAAAGCCTGCCGGAAGAAGAAGTGCCCCCCGGCTTACGGGCCCGTTGCGCTGAGGTAGGCCAGGTAAAAATATTTTTCCTGCCGGTTAAACATTCCCTTCCCGCCTACGCGGTAGGAGTGGAAGGCTCGGGATACCTGGTTTATTCAGGCGACGCCGCTCCCGGCGAGGAGTTAACCGCTTTTGCCGAGAAGGCGGGCATCTTTTTATGCGAGGCCAGCGGTCTGGATAAAGATGCGGAAGTATTTCGGGACGTGCACATGACCGCCCGCCAGGCGGGTGAACTGGCCGCCCGCGCAAAGGTCAAAGAATTAATTATCACCCACTTTTTTCCTGAGTACGACCTCGGCGAGCTTTACGCGCAGGCGCAGGAAGGCTATGGAGGAGCGGTGGAGGTGGCCAGGGAGGGGAATACGTACTTCCTTTATTAATTTTTAATATTTAATGTAGTGGTGATTTGCTGTGAAGCTTGTGCTGGCCAGCCGCAACCCGGGTAAGCTAAGAGAATTGAAGGCTCTTTTGGAGCCTTTGGATATCGAGGTAGTTTCCTTAGAAGAATATCCGGGCATTCCGGAAGTAGTTGAGGACGGCCTTACCTTTACGGAAAACGCCGTCAAAAAAGCCAGAGCCGTGGCTGCTGCCACGGGCCAGGTCGCTTTAGCCGACGACTCCGGCCTGGAAGTAGATTACTTAAACGGGGCTCCGGGAGTTTTTTCCGCACGCTTTGCGGGCGAGGACCGCGACGACCGGGCCAACAACGAAAAGCTGCTGCACCTGCTCGCAGGCGTCCCCTGGGAAAAACGCACCGCCCGCTTTCGCTGCGTCGTGGCGGTAGCTTTTCCGGGCGGTGCGGTCTATACCGCCGAGGGCGTCTGCGAAGGGATGATCGCAGACGAGCCCAGGGGAGAGAAGGGTTTTGGTTACGATCCTTTGTTTTTTGTGCCTGCCTTTGGGAAAACTTTTGCCCAGTTAGAACCCGCGGAAAAAAATAAAATCAGCCACCGGGCAAAAGCTTTAAGAAAAGCCCGCAAGATCCTTTCCGAGTTCTTGTGCTAAAAAATTAAAAAAATTTTTCCAAGCGTCTTGTCCTGGTGCAAGCCAGGATTTTTTAGTTGACTTATCTGTTTGGCTATTTAACAAGTTAAAAAGAAATTAAATTTTTTTTATTTTTATAGGCAGGAGTTTAATTAGGTTGGAATTAATATGTTAACTATTACTGCCCTAAAAATAAACTAACACAAAAACAAATAACCACCAAAGGCCAATCTTTTTGAGAAAAAGCAAGGATTGTTAAGACCATTGAGCAACATTCAGTTCCAGCGAAACCTTGTATCCCAAAGATTGAAGTTTCTTAACCGTCCGGTGGACGATGGCCTCTTTTTTAAGTTGATCAAAGTTGTCGGCACCAAGTTCGAAGTATGGCTTACGTCTTTTTAAGACGTGGTAAACAGTTACCAGAAAGTGCGGCCAACAGCAACAGCCGCCTTGTTAGCGCCCCGGCGGGCGGAAATACGGTGGTATTGGGAAGACAAGTAGGTGTTTTTGGTTCTCCCGGCAGCCCGGGTAACTTTTACCAGGATATTGCGTAAAGAATTGTTACCTTTCTGCGTCTGGCCCGACTTGCGCTTGCCGGCGCTTATCTGGTTGCCCGGACACATCCCCGTCCAGGAAGCTAAGTGGGCGGCAGTAGGAAAGAGCTCCATGTCGGTGCCGATTTCGGTCAGGATTTGTTCTGAATCTGTGGTGTGCCAGACCGCTGGGGTCCGTCTACTGTTCGGGCTTGAAAACGCCAAGTAACTTCGACCTCTCTTCGCCAGCCGCAAAAGGATAGTTCTGCACGGACCCATTTTCATCCTCTGTTGGTGCTGCTAAAAAGCGGCATTGGGGCCTACTAGAGTAGTAACAGAAGGGGGGCGGTTTTTAGTGACCCGCCCGGCAGAAGATGACTCGTTAATCAATTCTCTCAGCGAGCTGGGGTTGACAGTGTACGAAGCGAAAGCCTATGTTGT
>DYES01000055.1 GCA_020725585.1 Desulfovirgula sp. | reverse complement strand
GACCCGAACCCGTCAGCTAACCTCGTAAGCGTGGAAAGGAGAAATCTGGCCGGACCAAAAATTCAGGGAAAAATTTTTTGGAACGGCTTGGTAGAACCCTTTGCTGACTCCGGAAATGGGAAATATTGTCTGGAGTCTTTATTTTTTCCATAAAGGAGGGTGGTGCGATGGCTCTGTATCCTGCGCCGAGAACTGGTTTAAGCCAGGAAGAAAAACAATTTTTGGCCTTAAAACGGGCCAGGGAGCTGAAAGAAAGAATCTCCGATTTTCTGGAGGCAAAAGAGAAAATTTACAATGGCTTTGACCTCCAGGAAAAATATTTAATCCAAAAGGAGAAAATTTTGAAATTCTTGAGCGCTGCCGAGGAGCAGTGGCGGGACTGGCGCTGGCAGTTGCGAAACCGTTTTACCCGGGTAGAGGAGTTAAGTAAAATACTGGATCTTTCTTTCGCCCAAATTCACGACATCCAGCTGGTGGGCAAAAGATTTCGCTGGGCGATTTCTCCTTACTACGCTGCTCTGGTTGCCGCCGGGGAGCCTGGCGGGCCTCTGTGGCTGCAGTCGGTGCCCAGCGCAGCCGAATTAAATGATGCCTATGGAATTGAAGACCCCATGGCCGAAGAGTTAACCAGCCCCGCGCCGGGGATTACCAGGCGTTATCCCGACCGGTTGATCATCAACGTGACCAACCAGTGTGCCATGTATTGCCGGCACTGCCAGCGGCGGCGGAATATCGGCGAGGTGGATGAGCACAAGCCCCGGCGGGTTTTGGAAAGTGCTCTTCAATACATCCGGGAGAATCCTGAAATTCGCGACGTGTTGATTACCGGCGGGGATGCTTTGCTCTTAAGCGACGAGCGTTTGGATTGGCTCCTGACGGAACTGGATAAAATCGAGCACGTGGAAATAAAGCGCCTGGGCACCAGAGTAATTGTTACGCTGCCCCAGCGGATTACGCCGGAGTTGTGCGCCATTTTAGAAAAGCACCCGCCAATCTACATCAACACCCAGTTTAACCATCCGCAGGAAATTACGCCCGAATCGGCAGCGGCCTGCGATCGCCTGGTTAAAGCCGGGGTCGTCCTGGGCAACCAGGCGGTATTATTAAAAGGAGTAAATAACGACCCCCACGTGATGAAAAAATTGAATCACGAGCTCTTGAAAATTCGCGTGCGTCCCTATTATATTTTCCACGCCAAGCAGGTAAAGGGAACGGGACACTTTATCACTTCTGTAGACGAAGGGATCGCCATTATGGAGAAATTGCGGGGCTATACATCCGGCCTGGCGGTACCCACATATATTATCAACGCTCCGCACGGATTGGGGAAAACACCCATTCTTCCCCAGTACGTTTTGGCCAAAGACGAACAATACATTACCCTGTGCACGTGGGAAAAGCGGATCGTCAACTATCCCAACCGCCAATAAATAATCAATAAATATTCTCTAATCGCCAATGAAATACTCGGCGTCAACAGTACGGCCATCCCGAAAAACCGCTTCGGGGTGGCCTTCGTAATAATTCAACGCGCGACTGCCCACCTTTTTCCCCAGCCAGTAGTTGACGCCCCCGGCTAAAAATAAGCCGGCCAGGGGAAGCAGGCGCAGGAGGGTTGAGCGGGTGGCGGCGCGGACGCCCAGGGAGGTGAGCAGCCTTTCCACCGCGGCGGAAAAAGCTTCTTTCGACAACTGGGCGATGACGGCGCGGGAGAGGCTGTTCCCTACGCTCCCGGCCCCGGCGGCCAGGACGAAAGCCCAAAAGGCCTCCTTTTGGTAGCCCGGCCCCGTCAGGTCGCGGTCGTAAAGAGTGGCAATTTCCAGGACCATTCTGGTGAGCAGGTAGGTGAGCAGCAGGATATCGGCGGCCACGCCGCCAAAGAGGGCGATTAACGTGCCCACGCCGGGGATGATAGCGGGCACGGCGGTCAGTGCGCCCACCAGCGCGCACTGCCAGGATCTTTCCCGGATGATTAATTCCGCCAGCTCCGCGCGCGCAAGATGCGGGTGGCGCTGTCTTAAGCGGTTGATTTTGGACCGGATTTCTTGCGCCCGGGGGGAACTAAAGGGGTTAAAGCCGCGCATAAAACGACCACCTGTTCATGTTTTTTGGATTACTGTTTTCTCTGGGTCAGTGTGCGGATTACGACGCCCGCTCCGGAAGCGGCCATGCTGAAGAACCCCTTGTGCCTGGTGAAGATGTCTTCCAGGGCGCGCAGCACCCGGTCGATTTGCTCGTAAGTTACGGTGAGCGGAGGTTCTAAGCGAATGACGTTGGGGTTGTTTAAGGTGTAGGCCGTGATGATCCCATGCTTGTTCAGCAGCTCTTGCGCCACCAGGCTTCCCGTGTATTCAGCGGCCAGTTTGTCGGTGAGGCCGCCCAATAGGCGGGCGGCCAGGCCGCCGGGCTGGTTGAACTCGATGCCAATCAAAAGCCCGCGCCCGCGCACGTCTTTTAAGAGGGGAAAGCGCTCTTTGAGCCCCCGCAGGGCCTGCAGGAAATACCCTCCCTTTTCTTTTGCCGCGGCGGCCAGGTTTTCTTCGTGAATTACCTGGAGGGCGGCCAGCGCCGCCGCAGCGGCCCAGTTATTCCCGCCGAAAGTGGAAGTGTGCAGGAGCGCCTTTTCCATGCTCCCATAGGCTTTTTTCCAGATTTCGTCGGTGGTTATGTAGGCGCCGACGGGCATGATCCCCCCGCCTAAGGATTTGGCCAGGCAAAGAATGTCCGGAACGGCGCCTTCTTCTTCACAAGCGAACATGGCGCCCGTACGCCCGAAGCCGGTCTGGATCTCGTCTATGATCAGGAGTGTTCCGTGTTGGCTGCAAAGCCTGCGCGCCTGCGCCAGGTAGCCGGGGGGCGGCACGTTGATGCCTCCTTCCCCCTGGATGGGTTCCACAATGAAGGCCGCGGCCCTTTCTTTTTTTAATTCGTAGGCAAGCGCTTCCGCATCGCCGAAGGGAACGGCCGCGCACCCCGGGAGAAGCGGCTCGAAAGGCTTTTGGTATTTTTCCCGGCCGGTCACCGAAAGGGCGCCGAAACTCTTCCCGTGAAAAGAATTGTGGCAGTAGATGATTTCCTTCCTGCCGGTGGCGGCTCTGGCCAGTTTCAGCGCCCCTTCCACTGCTTCGCAGCCGCTGTTGCAAAAAAAGGAACGCTGCAGGCCGCCGGGCGTGATTTTGGCCAGGTTATGGGCCAGCGCCGCCGCCAGCACCCCTAAAGAGCTCTGGATTAAGTTAGGCATCCGGCGCACCTTTTCGATTGCCGCCAGCACCGCCGGGTGGTTGTGGCCGATGTTCAGCGCACCGAAGCCCCCTAAAAAATCCAGGTATTCTTTGCCTTCCGCGTCCCACACGCAGACGCCCTCTGCGCGCACGAAAATTTTATCCAGGTCTAAAAGCCCGAGCATATTGGCCAGGCCGGCGTTAAGATAATTTTTATGGTATTCCTTGACCTTTTTTCCAGTAAGATTAATGGCCTCGTCAATGGTTAAGAGGTTCATGAAACCACCTGCTTTTATAAATTTTTTTTTTATTGTTCTTTATTAATTATTTATTTTTCCTTGTATTTTGCTTGAATCGGTTTGCTTTTTTAAGTTTTAACTAAAGTATATTGTCCGCCTGCCGTGTTGTCAATTTTTATGTTGCCTTTTCCAAAAGAGGGCCGGCTTGCAGGGGGCTGGCTTGCCGCCGGCGATGAAAACTTGTAAAATAAGCATGTGAGCACAATAATGTGCACAAAGGAGAGTGGCCGTGAATTTTATTCGCGTCGGCGATAAAGTTTTAAACCCGGAGCGGATTCACCGCGCCGTCGACCTGATCTTGAAACTCCGTCAGGAAGGTTTGTCCCAGCAAGAAGTGGCCGAACGCCTGGGGGTGGACAGGACGCTTGTTTCCCGTTTGGAAGGCCTGGGGGAGGTGCGCAAAGGACGGCGGCTGGCCCTGGTGGGTTTTCCTGTGGCTAACGGACCTGAATTAGCAACAGTGGCCCGGGAGGAGGGGGTGGACTTTATTTTGCTCATGAGCGAGGAAGAACGCTGGCGTTACGTGAAAGAAAAAAGCGGGGCCGAGCTGATCAACGAATTTATGGCCCTTGCCTTTCAGCTGGAAAGCTATGATACCGTAATTTTTATCGGTTCGGACATGCGCGTGAGAATGGTGGAAGCAATCCTGGGGCCGCGGGTGGTCGGCTGGGAGATCGGCTTTTCCCCCCTCAAGGAAGACCGCTGGGTTAATCCCGAGCAGCTGCGCCGGCTGATCCGCCAGTTAAAGGAAGGCGGCTAGAAGACAGTCAAAAACTGCCGGGAAAATAAACTTGCCTGGTGCTGGAACCGGAATCGAAAAGAATTTGACAGGGCGGCTTGAATCAGGTAAAATTACTGTAAAGTTATGTACCTTTACATTTTTTATTTTTGTTTAAATTGGAGAGCCCCAGGTAGGAGGATGGCCATGGAAAAGTTTGCCTGGGTCAACTTGCTTTACGATTTTTACGGCCAGCTGCTTACCGACCACCAGCGAAAGTTCGTGGAGCTATACTACGGCCAGGACCTCTCCCTGGGCGAAATTGCCGAGCATTACCAGGTGACGCGGCAGGCCATTCACGACGTTTTGAAGCGGGCGGAAAGCGCGTTGTTCAAGTACGAGGAAAAACTGGGGCTGGCCGGCAGGTTTATCGAGCAGCGCAAGCGCCTTCAACGGGCCCTGCAAATACTGGACGAAGCGAAAGCGGACAGGATCTCGGAAGCGCGGAAGATAATCAATGAAGCGATTGAGCTTTTTTAAAACTTTTCTTTTCTGGGGGTGAAACCGTGGTTTTTGCCAGTCTGGCCGAGAAACTCCAGGAGACTTTTCGCCGGTTAAGAAACAAGGGCCGGCTGACCGAAGCGGACGTGGACGAAGCCCTGCGCGAAGTCAGGCGCGCCCTTTTAAGCGCCGACGTGAACTTTCAGGTAGTCAAGGATTTTATCGCCAGGATTAGGGAGCGGGCCATCGGGCAGAACGTTTTGCAAAGCCTCACGCCCGCCCAGCAGGTGATTAAAATTGTGCGCGACGAAATGGCTTTCTTGATGGGCGGCGTGCAGAGCAAGATCAACTTTTCTCCCCGGCCCCCCACGGTCATTATGCTGGTGGGCCTGCACGGGGCGGGGAAAACCACTACCGCGGCAAAGCTGGCGAACGCTTTGCGCAAGCAGGGGCGCCGGCCCCTGCTTGCGGCCGCCGACGTCTACCGGCCGGCGGCGATTAAACAGCTGCAGGTGCTGGGCAAGCAGCTGGATATACCCGTTTTTTCGGCGGGGGACGGCCAGCGCCCGGTGGACATTGCCGCGGCGGCTTGCGAGCACGCCCGCGGCGCAGGCCGGGACACGGTTATTTTGGATACCGCCGGCCGCCTGCACATTGACGAGGAATTGATGCAGGAATTAGAAGCGCTCAAGGCAAGGGTTCACCCGCACGAAATTATGCTGGTGGTCGACGCCATGACCGGCCAGGTGGCCGTTGACGTGGCGAAGGAGTTTCATCAGCGCCTGGGCTTGGACGGGGTGATTTTAACCAAGCTGGACGGAGACAGCCGGGGGGGCGCGGCTCTTTCCGTGAAAGCCGTCACCGGCTGCCCGATCAAGTTCGTGGGCACCGGCGAAAAGCTGGACGCTTTAGAACCGTTTCATCCCGACCGGATGGCCGACCGCATTTTGGGGATGGGCGATCTTCTTACCCTGATTGAGAAGGCCCAAACGGCTTTTGACCAGGAGCGGGCGGCCAGGCTGAACCAGAAAATTAAGAGCGCCGATTTTACACTGGAGGATTTTCTCGAGCAGCTTCAGGAAGTTAAAAAATTAGGCCCCCTGCAGCAGCTCATCGGCATGATTCCCGGGCTGGGAACAGCGAAGAAATTAAAGGAACTGGGGGAAATCGACGACAAGGAGCTCGTCTACGTGGAGGCGATTATCAATTCCATGACCCCCTGGGAGCGCCGCCACCCGCACGAAATCAACGGCAGCCGCCGCCGCCGCATCGCCCGCGGAAGCGGTGTGTCCGTTCAGGATGTCAACCGCGTACTTAAACAGTTCGAGCAGACCAGAAAAATGATCAAGCAGCTGATGGGGATGGAGAAGGGCATGAAAAAAGGCGCCAAACAATTACCGGGTCCTTTCCTGTGGAAATAAAGCAAAGGAGGTGAGCTAACTTTGGCCGTAAAGATCAGGTTGAGAAGAATGGGAGCAAAAAAGAATCCTTTTTACCGCATTGTGGTGGCTGATTCCCGCTCGCCGCGCGACGGGCGCTTTATAGAAGAATTGGGTTATTATAACCCGCTTAAGGATCCTGTGGAAATTAAAATCGACCGCGAGAAGGCGCTGAACTGGTTAAGCAAAGGGGCCCAGTTGACAGAAACGGTCCGCGCCTTGTTCAATAAGGCCGGAATAATGAACAAGCCTGCCGGGGAGAGCCAGGTAAAGTCATCTTAAAGAAAATTTGTGCCCGGAAGCGAAGCGCCTGGCAGATGAGGAGGTACCGGAAATGGAAGAGCTGGTTGAAATCCTGGCCAAGGCCCTTGTGGATCAACCAGAAAAAGTGGCGGTAAGCATGTTTAAGCGCGAAAACTCTTACGTCATAGAGCTTAAGGTGGCCCCGGAGGACATGGGAAAGGTAATCGGCAGACAGGGCAAAATAGCCAAGGCCATTCGCACCGTTGTAAAGGCAGCCGCCACGAAAAAGAACAAAAAAGTGGTTGTGGAAATCGTGTGATTGAACCGGGTGATTGATTTTAAAAATTGAAGGTTTAATTTCAGATAAAGAGTCAGCTATTTTTTAGCCTGAGGGTGGGTAGGAAACAACCTGCTCTTTTCTTTTCGTTTATTCTTTTCGGAGGGGGAATCACGTGCAGAGTTTGACGATTACGCGGCCCGTTCTCGTCAAGGTGAGGGTAACCGAAAAATACAAAAAGTCCCTGGCGGCCGAGATTCAGGAAGCCGTCGGACGTTTGGACCTGCGCCTGCAGCACCTGGATTTTCAAATCAGACGCCTGCAGGCAGAGCTGGAGAAGCAAAACCCGAAGGAAATCCCGGCCGTGCGGCAGCGGTACGAAGCGGAGCGGCAAAAAAACCTGGAAGCCAGGCAAAAACTGGTGGAAAAGCTTAAGGAGGTAGGAAAACTCACTCCCGGCGAAGAAGTCCTCCACGGCCGGGTAGAAAGTATTGTGGAGGTAAAGGTCGGGGACGACTGGGGACGGGTGATGGGCGCAGAGATCGTCATTGAAGACGATCGCGTAGTAGAAATTAGGGAGCGTAGGATATGGCAATCAGAGATGAACTGATTTCGATCGGGAAAATAGTTAATGCGCACGGCTGCCGGGGCTGGGTGAGGCTGATTCCCTTGACCGACTATCCGGAGCGTTTTTTCCGGATGGACAGGGTGTTGGTGACCCTGGGGAAAACCTGCCGGGAATACCAGATCGAACAAGTTAAACAGGTTAAAAAGTTTATTCTTTTAAAGTTTAAGGAAGTGCCTGACATGAACGCCGCGCTGGCCCTCAAAGGGGCTTTTCTCCAGGTCACGCGCGAGCAGCTGGTCAAGCTGCCGGCGGATACATATTACATTTTCGACCTGCTGGGGATGAAAGTTTATACTGTCCGCTCAGAGTACCTGGGGGAGTTAAGTGACGTGCTGCAGACCGGCGCCAACGACGTTTATGTGGTGGAATCAGGGCGGGGGCGCCCCATTTTGATCCCGGCCCTAAAGCAGGTGGTCAAAGAAGTGGATTTAAAGAACCGGCAGATGTTCGTGGACCTGCCTGAAGGGCTGCGGTAGGTGATTTGCTTTGCGAATTTACATCCTGACCCTTTTTCCGGAAATGTTTGCGGGGCCTTTTAGCGCCAGCATCATCAAGCGGGCCAGGGAAAGGGGCCTTTTGGAGATAAACCTGGTTAATATTCGCGATTTTTCCAAAAACAAGCATCGCACGGTGGACGATGCGCCTTTTGGCGGCGGAGCCGGGATGGTGATGAGCGCGGAGCCTGTTTTTGAGGCCGTGGACTGGGTAAAAGGGCAAAATGTGGAGCCGGGGAGGATCATTTTGCTCTCCCCCGCCGGCCGGTCCTTTCAGCAGGCCCTGGCCTGGGAACTGAGCCGGGAAGAAAACCTGATTTTAATTTGCGGCCATTATGAAGGCGTTGACGAAAGAGTGCGTGAACACCTGGTGACGGACGAAATTTCCATTGGCGACTACGTGCTCACCGGAGGGGAGCTGCCGGCCATGGTGGTGGTCGATGCCGTGGCCAGGTTGATCCCGGGGGTGCTGGGGAGGCAGGCTTCCGCCCGCGAGGAATCCTTCAGCAATTTTCTCCTGGAGTACCCGCAGTATACCAGGCCCCGGGAATACCGCGGGCAGGCCGTGCCCGAGGTCCTTTTAAGCGGCCACCACGAGCGGATCCGTTCCTGGCGCAGGCGCCAGTCGCTGCTCCGCACTCTGGAAAGCCGGCCTGATTTGTTGAGGAAGGCCAGCCTCACCGAAGAGGATAAAAAAATTTTAAAAGAAGTGTTAAATAATTTGCAGCAGCTCAACCTGGAACAATAATTTTTTTGGATAAAAATTACCATTACATGGAGGATATAGTATATTCAGGTAGAATAAAATATTTAAAAGAACAAAGGGGGTTGATGAAAATATTGCTGGAACGTCATTCCGAGCTGGCAAGGGAGATGAAGCTTTACGAAAAGATAGCCATTGACGAACTGTCCGTTGAGGACATCGCTCACTATTTGGGGCTTCGCCGGGAGTACGAAGAACTGCAAAACCAGGTGGTCAGCCTGATCCCTACGGTTTTCGAAGAAATCCGCAACCTTTTAAAGCAGTCTTTGGACAAGCTGGCGGAATTGACATTTGTGGCGGAAAGAGCTGTGGAGGAATACGCCGGGCGGACAAATTATCCTTTGCAAGAGCTGGTGGAAGTAACTGGCGAGCTGGAAGCCGACGTGGAAAAAGTGGCGGCGAGGTGTTCCCGGCTGGAGGAAATAGCGCGGCGGACTCACGAGGCGCGGAATCTGGCCCGGGAGGAAGCGGCCTGCGCCATAGAAGCTGCCGAAGCCTCCGCAAAATTAGAGGCGGAGCAGGCGCAAACAAGCAGGGCAGAACAGAAAGTTGCGGTTTCCCCGGACACAATTAAAAAGATAGAAATGATGGTGCGGCCAAAGGAGGTTACCGGGAACCCCCTGGTTGTGCCGGGAGAAGAAAAACAGAAGGAGAAAATAATTAAAATCAGCGCCCCGCCCGAACCCAAAAACCGTCCTCCCAAACAAGGCAATAAAGACCGGGTCAAAAGATAAATTTATATTAAAAAGTATAATAATAATTAAAAAGCCTGCCCTTTAAATAATGAGGACAGGCTATTGTCCTTTTAGCACCTTTTTATAGCACCTTTTTTAGCACCTTTTTAGGCCGGCAACTATTTGATTTATTTGTCACCGTTGTCAACCGGCGGGGTATCAATCCGTCTTAACGGCGTAACCTTGTTTTTGCGTCCGGATCTTTTCAGGGATATTTCTTCCTCAGTTATCTCCAGGTAAAAGACCTTTTCCGGATAGCAGAGCACGGTGACTACTCCCCGCTCCGGCTCTGTAAGCCAGACGCCGCGAAATTCAAGCATTTCCCCCAATATTTCCACGTTTACCTTGCGGGGGCCGTCCAGCACCTCTAGCTCCCAGCCTTGAATACTGACCACGATTGTTCTTTGCGGCTGTGAATTTTCCATGTGCAAAAACACCTCCTGTTCGCGGACCAAAAACACGTCTTTTTTGCCCTTCTTTTTGGAAAGAAACCCGGCCTTAAACGAAGCTATTATAACATATTGCGGGCAAGAGGGGAAAGTAATTCAAAAAATTCTTGGCCCAAAAAACTTTGTTAAAAAACAGGGCCAAAAAAACTAGCCCCTTACCCTGCCGGAGGATAAGGGGAAGCGTTTTTTCGCGTTTTTTCCTGCCTTTTTCCCACCGTTTAAGGCTGCGTTAAATTCTTAACTGCTGGAGCCTTTTCACCCGTTCCGGGATGGGCGGGTGAGTGCTGAACAGGCGGGCAAAGGCCTCGCCGGATAAAGGATTGACGATGAATAAATGCGACGTGGCCGGGTTGACCTGCATGGGAATGCGGCTGGCTGCCCTTTCCAGTTTTAAAAGGGCGCTGGCCAGCCCGTCGGCGCGCCCGGCGATGCGTGCCCCGGTGGCGTCGGCCTGAAACTCCCGCGTGCGGGAGATGGCCAGCTGGATGAGCGTGGCGGCGATGGGGGCCAGGATGATCATTAAGAAGGTCCCCGCCAGGCCCAACAGGCCGCTGCCGCCTTCTTCCTCGTTGTCCCGGCCGATCCCGAAGATGAGGCCCCACTGCAGCATGTTGGCGATCATAGTGATGGCGCCTGCTAAAGCGGCGGCAACAGTTCCCACCAGCACGTCCCGGTTTTTAATGTGCGCCAGTTCGTGGGCCAGCACGCCTTCTACTTCCGTGCGGTTGAGCATTTGCATCAGGCCGTCGGTGACCGCTACGGCCGAGTTGGCCGGGTTGCGGCCGGTGGCGAAGGCGTTTGGCTGGGGCGAAGGGGTCCGGTAGACGCGCGGCATGGGAAGACCGGCGCGGGCAGCTAAATTGCGGATGATATCGTAAAGCTCGGGCGCTTCGTGTTCGGCCAGGGGCTGCGAACCGGTCATCGAAATGGCTATCTTATCGCTGAAATAGTAGCCGAAAAAGTTCATGCCCAGCGCAATAAGGAAGAACAGCAAAGCTCCAGATTGGCCGCCCACCTTGTTGCCGATCAAAACCAGCAGGATGGTGAGCAGGCCCATTAACAACCACGCCCTGAAGTTGTTCATCTTGAAAAGCCTCCTCTCCTAAATAATATATTTTGCCACTATCTCCCTTTGTATATTATACCGGAAGTAATTTATAGAAATCAAGATTATCTGGGGGAGAAAGGCGCAAACCTTTCCGGTTATCGAATATAGGCGTAATAATCAACAAAGGGTGAAGAAAATGAAGCAGCAGAACCGGCCGCAGGATGTGTTTATTTTGTCTAAGAATTTTTACCGCCCGGCAGGATTTTTCAGGAGTCACCCCGAAGGTTTTGCTTAAGGAAAGTCGCTGAAGGGGAGTCGGTGCAATAAAGGACCGGTTCAAACTGCCCGGAGTAGCTCAGGAGTTTTCTTGGATGGAAGCAACCGACACAAAAACCGTTCCTGCTTCCCGGCCGGGACGCGCCCCGGCCGTACTGGCGGTAGTTTTGTGCACGACCATCTGGGGCACCACTTACGTTGCCACCAAAGTGGTGTTGCCGGAAATTCCTCCTTTTACGCTGGCTTTCTTCCGGTTTGTCATCGCGACGGCCATCATGGCTCCTTTTGCCTGGAAATATTGGCGGACCGGCCACGGGCGGGCCCTGCCTTGGAAAAGGCTTGTCCTGATGGGTTTGACCGGCGTAGCGCTTTATTTTATGTTTCAGAACCTGGGCCTGGTTTACACCACGGCTTCCGCCGCCGCTTTGATCCAGGGGGCCATACCGGCGATAACCATTCTTTTGGCCGGTGTTTTTCTTAAAGAACGGCTGGGCCTCTGGCGGGTTTCTGGCGTAAGCCTGTCCGTCGCCGGCGTTGTTCTGATTGTCCTGGCGAGCGAACAGTCCGGCGGGGCGCCCGCTCCTCTTTTGGGCAACCTGCTCATGCTGGGGTCGA
The DNA here is from genome assembly GCA_020725585.1 of Desulfovirgula sp. Lineage (GTDB taxonomy): Bacteria > Bacillota > Desulfotomaculia > Desulfotomaculales > Nap2-2B > JAIMBK01. The sequence goes on along the minus strand of DYES01000055.1, from coordinate 1,150 downwards.
GCCTGGCCTGGGGCGTTTACACCATTACGGGCAAGGTCGTGCACGAAAGTTTTCCTCCGCTGTTGACGACGGCCATCAGCACCGCCGTTGGCACTCTTTTTTTGCTTCCGCCCTTCCTGGGCGAAATTTTTCTCCAGGGGTTCGGGCCGGTAAGCCCGGCCGTTTGGTTGAACGTTTTTTACCTGGGAGCCGTTGCCTCCGGCCTGACCTTTATCCTCTGGAACTACGGTCTCCAGGCATTGGACGCCAGCGAAACAGGTAATTACATCAACCTGGTGCCGGTGGTGGCGGTGGCCAGTGCCGTCCTGTTGCTTGGCGAACCCGTCCGCACCCCCCAGGTGTTAGGCGGCCTGCTGGTGCTGGCGGGGGTGTACTTAACCGGACGGCGATAGTGCGGTGCCTTACGGCGATTGCTCCTAATCTCTTTGCCTACTGTTCACGGCGCGATTCGCGCTGCTGGTTCGCCAAATGCACGCTTCTCGCCGTGTCTCACCCGGCACTCACCGGTACTTTGCTATCCTTACTGCTCTACCTTCTCAAACGGCACGGGCCGACATCGAAGGAACCTCACTTCCAGTGAGTGCCGGGGCGGCCCTTCGCAATTCAGCTCCGTTTGGACGAACGCCAGGTTTCACCAACTGAGCAAAGGTTACAGCCGTATTTAACTTTGTTGTTTTAAGGAGTGCGCGATGTTGACGATCGATCTGAGGAGCGATACGGTTACCCAACCTATCGAAGAAATGCGCCGCGTCATGGCAGAAGCTCCGGTGGGGGACGATGTTTGCGGCGAAGACCCACGGTCAACCGGTTAGAAGCCCTGGGCGCGCAAAAGGTGGGGAAGGAGGCGGCTCTGTTTGTGGCCAGCGGCACCATGGGAAGCCTGGTTGCCTTGCTTGCCCTGGCCGGGTGAAAAATAATCTCGCGTAAATTAGAATTGCAGGCAGGAATTTAGAACGATTTGTATAATATATAATGCCTGGAGAGGATGCGGTGAGATCAAATAAATAAATAACTCAACTTTCGCAGTTGATCTTTTTCATGTACCGTGATAAGATAAAGTTTTCTTAAATAATAGGCAAAACACCCTCTTTCTGGTATAATGGGACTGGCGCAAACCATTCCATTTACAGAAAGGAAAGGTGTTTTGCTT